>JBDTCA010000051.1:0-9726 GCA_039923815.1 Caldimonas sp.
GTCGGCCGGACACCGGGCGCTCCGGCACGCACGGTCACCGATGCCTGGGCCGGCACGCTCGCCTCGATCGGCGTTCGCGTGCAGAGCGCCACGGCCGCAGCCGGACAGTCGGCGTCGATCGCCTCCGACGCCCGCAAGGCGGTCGCGGAGCGGACCGGCGTCAACCTCGACGAGGAGGCCGCGCGCCTGATCCAGTTCCAGCAGAGCTACCAGGCCGCGGCCAAGATGCTCCAGGTTGCGCAGTCGGTCTTCGACACCTTGCTCCAGATCAGCCGCTAGTGGCCGGACGCCAGAGAAGAACGCCAGAGACGAACGCCAGAGAAATCACCATGCGCATCAGCACCGCCAATTCCTTCGACGCCGGCATCGACACGCTCACCCGCCGGCAGAGCGAGCTGTCCGACCTGCAGGAGCAGCTGTCGAGCGGCAAGCGCATCGCCCGCGCCAGCGACGACCCGACGGCGGCCGCACGCGCCGAGCGGGCGATGGCGGCGATCGGCCGTGCCGACACCAGCCAGCGGGCCGTCGACGCCAGCCGGGTCGCGATGACGCAGACCGAGAGCACGCTCGGCGATGCCAGCCAGCTGTTGCAGCGAGCCCGCGAGCTCATCGTCTCGGCCGGCAACGCCAGCTACGGCGACAGCGAGAGAAAGACCATCGCCAACGAACTGCAGTCGATCCGCGACCAGCTGTTCTCGGTCGCCAACCAGAGCGACGGCGCCGGCACCTACCTGTTCGGCGGCCAGGGCGCCACCCAGAAGCCCTTCAACGATTCGCCCGGCGGCGTGCAGTACGCAGCCGCGCCCGGCCAGACCTTGACCGAGTCGCCGACCGGCCTGCCGCTGACCACCGATGGCAAGGCGACGTGGCTTTCGGCGAACACCGGCAACGGCGTCTTCGTCACGACCGCGGCGGCGGGTGTCACCGGCGCCACCATCGACAACGGCCGCGTCTCGGACCCGGCGGCGCTGACCGGCGCCAGCTACACGCTGCAGTTCAGCGTCGCCGCCGGCGTCACCAGCTTCGCGGTGCTCAGGAACGGCCTGCCGACGGCCGTGACCGCCGCGCCCTATGTGGCCGGCCAGGCGATCACCGTCGATGGCATGACCGTCTCCGTCGGTGGCACGCCCGCCACCGGCGACAGCTTCACCATCACGCCGTCGACGCCGACGCTGAGCGTGTTCGCCACACTCGACAAGGCCGTCGCCGATCTCTCCACTGCCGGCCGCACCGGCTCGCAGGTGGCGCAGGCCAACGCCGATGGCCTGCGCGACGTCGATGCCGTGCTCGGTGGCCTGCAGACGGCGCGTGCTGCTGCCGGCGCCGTGCTCAACCGCATCGACAGCGAAACCGATCGCCTCGGCAACCAGAAGCTGGCCAGCCAGAGCGAGCGCTCGAACGCGGAAGATGTGGACATGGTGCACGCCTTTTCCGAGTATCAAAACAAGCAGAACGGATACGATGCAGCGCTGAAGTCGTATGCGATGGTGCAGCGCTTGTCGCTGTTCCAGTACGTGAACGCCTCCTGACGGTGCCCGGCTCCGATCCGTCATCCCGAGCATTGCGAAGGATCCGGCGCCGGCGCCGCGATCCTTCATTTCGTACAGGTTGACAGAAGAGGTCCTCTGACCGTGCTCGACGTCGCGATCCTCGGCCAGGTGGCCCTCGGCTACTCGCCATTCATCGATCGCAATCGCACGGTCGCAGCCACGCGCCTGTCGGTGTTTCCGCTGCGGCCCGACGCCACGCTCGATGTCGCCCAGCTCCTGCATGCCGTCGGCGATGTCTGGCCGGCCTCGGGCGGCAACGTCTCCCTCAACGTGGTCAGCGAAAGCCTGCTCCACGACCTGCTGCAAGCCAGCCCGTCGGCCAACCTCATGGTCGAGGTGCCGAATTTCATGGCCGCCGACCGGGCCAACGTCGAGGCCATCACGCGCCTGCATGGCGCCGGCAACACGCTGCTCCTGAAGGGCCGGCCCAACGCCGAGCTGCCGCGCGAAGTGCTGCCGTGTTTCAAGTATTCGATCATCGACCTGGCCGACGAGCGCCGCATCGGCGACGCCGCGTCGGCGCCGCCGGGCGTCACGCGCTCGATCGCTCACGTGCAGTCGGGCGTGCGCACGGTGGTCGACATGGAAGCCAGCTTCGGCCGCGGCGCCGCCGCTGTGCTCGGTTGGCCAATCGACGACGCCATCAGCTCCACGGCCGCCCGCACGGGCAAGCCTTCGGCGCAGCCGGACCTGCAGGTGATCGTCGAGCTGATCAACCGGGTCGACAACGAAGACCCGATCGAGCGGCTCGAGAACACGCTCAAGCGCGACCCGTCGCTGGCCTTCAAGCTGCTGCGCTACATCAACTCGCCGGCGTTCGGCCTGCGCGTCGAGATCAGCTCGTTTCGCCACGCCATCATGCTGCTCGGCTACCAGCGCCTGAAGCGCTGGCTGGCGCTGCTGCTCGCCACCGCCAGCAAGGATGTCAACCTGCGGCCGGTGATGTTCGCCGCCGTTCGCCGCGGCCTGCTGATGGAAGAGCTGGTCGCCGGCAGCGGCGACGAGGAAATGAGGAGCGAGGTCTTCATCTGCGGCGTCTTCTCGCTGCTCGACCGCATGTTCCAGGAGAGCTTCGCCAAGCTGCTCGGGTCCATTCCGGTCCCCGAGCGCGTCTACCAGGCGCTGGTCAAGAACACCGGGCCCTTCCAGCCCTACCTGGCGATGGTGCAGGCGGCCGAGAACGAGTCGGTCTTCGAGTACCGAGAGGCCGCCGAGCATCTGCTGATGAGCGTGGCCGAGATCAACCGGGCCCAGCTGCGGGCGCTGATGGGCGCAGGCGCGCTGGAGTGAAGTCCGGCGCCAGCGCGGCCGCCCGTGTCGGCCTCGAGTCGGTGCCGTCAGCGGTGCGAGAAGCGGTGCAGATCATCTGGGAGTCGCCGTTTCCGGCGGCGCTCCAGGACGCCGCCTTCCTGATCATCGACGTCAATGCCGCCTTCTGCGAGTTCAGCGGCTACCTTCGCGCCTCGCTCCTCGGTCGCGACATGAACGAGTTGTTGCCCGAGGAAGACCAGCGCGAGAACCTCGACAAGAGGAAGCGCCTGCGCGCGTCGCGCGAGAAGCCGGAGTCGCACTACCTGAGCGAAGGCCGGATCGTCGACTCCGGCGGCATCGAGCGCTGGTGTCGCGTCTCGCGGCGAGTGCTCGAAGGCGATCATGGCGAGCCGCTGTACTTCGCGTTCCTGCAGGACACCACGCTCGAACATGCCGCCCGCGATCGCGCCGACCGCTCGGTGCGCGAGATCGACGACTGGTTCGACCTCAGCCCCGTCGGCATGGTGCTGTTCGACGACAGCGGCCTGCTCGTGCGCACCAATCCCGCCTTCGACGAGATGGCCGGCACGGTGCCGGTCTCGCTGGCCGACAGCGCGCCGAGCCTGGCGCAATTGCTGGCCTGGCGCACCGCGCCGCTGACGCGGCTCCAGCCCGGCTCGCGGCCGATCGAGACGCTCGGCTCGGTCGAGCAACCCGGCGGCCGCGTCCGCTCGTTGCGGTCGATCGTGCGCTGCTACCGGACCGCCAACGGCGAGCGTCGCTACATGGGCATCGTCTCGGACCGCAGCGTCGAGGAGGAGCGCGATCTTGCCCGGATGCAGATCGGCACCCTCATGGACACCGCCGGTGTCGGCATCGCCACGTTCCAGGAGTCGTCCGGGTGGGTCCGGCAGCAACCGGCACCGGGCGTCTCGCCGTCGGCGTCGCTGCACAACATCAGCCGCGAGATCGTGATGGCCGAGTCGCTGTCCGAATACGAGCGCCTCCAGGCGGCGCTCAAGAACACGCAGCGCGCCGAGGTGCGCTATGCGATCCAGCATCCGGAACTCGGTCAGCGCTGGCTGCTGACGCGCGTCGAGCCGGCCATGCTGGCATCGGGCAAGAAGACGACTTCGGTGGTCACCCTCGACATCACCGACCAGCGTCAGAGCCAGCGCCGCAGCGAGCAGTTGCTGCGCGAGATGACGACCATTCTCGAGAGCACGACGACCGGCATCGCCTACCTGCGCGGCGGCGTGCTGGTGCGCTGCAACCGCCGTTTCGAGACGCTGCTGCGCCTGGGTGCGAACGGCGTCGCCGGCAGCAGCCTGGCCGAGTTGCTGTCGAGCCACCCGAACGCCGAGCAGGTCGCGGCCGACATCCGAGGTGCTCTCGCCACCGATGCCATCTACGAGATGGAGTTTGCCTTCGAGGCCAGCGATACCGAGGCGCCCGAGCCGCGCTGGTATTCGCTCTCGGTGCGCCGAGCCGGCGTCGCGACCGGGCTCGACGAAGCCATCGCCGTGCTTGCCGACGTGACGCGCATGAAGACGCAGCAGGTCGAGCTCGAGACGCTGGCACGCGACCGCGAGCTGATGTTCAGCCTCTCCGACGTCGGCATCGCTTTCTTGCGCGATGGCCGCATCGAGCGCGCCAACGACGCGCTCTCCAACCTGACCGGCTGGCCGGTGAGCGAGCTTTCCTCGCTGCCGGTCGCCGACCTGTTCGCCGGCGACGAGGAGTGCGAGCACCGGCGCGACCAGGAGGAACGTGAGCTGCGCGTGCACGGCCGCTGGAGCGGCGAGCGCCAGCTGCGCCGCCGCGACGGCCGGTTCGTGTGGGTGCAGACGGCCCTGCGCCCGGTCGACCAGCGCGAGCCCGCGGCGGGCGTCATCGCCTCGTACGTGAACGTCGACGCCCGTCATCGTGCCGAGCGCGCGGTGGCGCTCCAGGCCGAGCGCACGCGCTCGATCCTCGACTCGGTGCTGGTCGGCATCGTCACCGTCGGCACCAACGGCATCGAGTGGATGAACCGCTCGGCGCGGCGAATGTTCGGCGGCACGCTGGCCGATTTCATGGACCAGCCGATCTCGGCCGTGGCGACGCCCGAGGCCGACCATCCGTTTCGCCAGACGCAGTACCTCGAGGAGCTCGTGGAAGGGCAGGCCGAAACCTTCGAGTGCCGCGTGCGTGCCCGGGACGGCCGCGAGTTCTGGATCGTCGGCAACGCCGTCGCCACCGGTCGCGAGGCCACCGGCCGCCAGCTCACCTACGCGCTGCTCGACATCGAGCGTCGCCGCCAGGCCGAGGCTGCGGCACTGCTCGCGGAGACGACGCTGCGCGAGGTCATGGAGGCGCGCTTCGAGGCCGAGATCGCGCAGCGCGACATGCTGGTCAAGGAGGTCCACCACCGCATCAAGAACAACCTGCAGGGTGTGGCCGGCCTGCTGCAGCAGATCGCGTTGCGCAAGCCCGAGGTGGCGGCGGCCATCGACGAGGTCGTGGGCCAGGTGCAGGCGATCGCGCAGGTCTACGGCCTGCAGGTCGGGACGAGCGGGCCGCTGTCGGTGGTCAGCGTGCTCGAGGCCATCGTCGGCTCGGTGCAGCGCACCTTCGGCCGAAAGATCGACTGCAGCGTCGAGGGCGCGAGCGCGGCCGAGTGGATGCTTCCCGAGGTCGAGGCGATCCCGATCGCGCTGACGCTCAACGAGCTCCTCACCAACGCCGTCAAGCACAGCTCTGCAGCTGCGAGTGACCTGGCGATCGCCTGCACGCTGCACTGCGGCGACGCCGAGGTGGCGGTGGCCATCGCCAACGTCGCGCAACTGCCGGCCGGTTTCAGCCTGGCGAGCATTCCGAACGGCGTGTCCGGGCTCGGCCTCGTGCGGGCGCTGCTGCCACGCCGGAGCGCCGCGATGAAGATCGCGCAGCGCGGCGACCGCGTCGTCGCCACGGTGACGCTGGCACCGCCTGGCGTCGTCCGTGCCGACGCATAACATGGCCGGCATGACGAGCAAAGGCAAGATCCTCGTGGTCGACGACAACCGGCTCGTGCTGGCCACGCTCACCGACGGCCTCGTCCGCGCCGGCTACGACGTCGTCGACGCCGACAACGGCGACGACGCCATCCTGCTCGCCCGCGAGCATCGCCCCGACCTGGCACTGCTCGACATCCGCATGGAAGGCAAGAGCGGCTTCGATGTCGCCGAGTACCTCCGTGCCCAGCACCGCACGCCGTTCATGTTCCTCTCGGCGTTCTCCGACGAGGAGACGGTGGCCAAGGTGAAGTCGCTCGGCGCCGTCGACTATCTGGTCAAGCCGCTCGACATCAAGCAGATCGTGCCGGCCGTCGACGCCGCGTTCGCCAACATCCGCGCCGCAGCGATCTCGGTCGCTGCCTTGCACGAACCCGCGGACGCGCAACCGGCGCGCGGCAGGGCGCCCGACGACCCGCTCGACGCCACCGTCGCGATGGCGGTCGGCGTGCTGATGGAGCGCCACGCACTCGGTCGAGTCGCCGCGATCGAGCGTCTTCGAGAGCTTGCCGCAGCCGGTCAGCGCAGCGTCGCAACGGCAGCCGAGTCGGTGCTGGCCGACGCGGAGCGGCGTGCCGCGTCTTAGCGGTCGGGCGCGGCCATGCGCGCGTTGCCCCCTCGCGAGTCGGCGTTCGTGCTACGCCAGCGTGAAGTGGAAGCGGGCACCCTTGTCGGGTTCAGCCTCGGCCCGGATCTCGCCGCCGTGTCGCTGCACGATGCGCCGCACCGAGGCGAGGCCGACGCCGGTGCCGGGAAATTCGCTGGCGCTGTGCAGACGCTGGAAGACGCCGAACAGCCGCGCCGCAAAACGCATGTCGAAACCGGCACCGTTGTCGTGCACGGTGAACGACTGGCCCCTGCTGCCCTGGCCGGTTTCACCGACCGTGCGCACGAAGCCGATCCGCGCCGCCTCGGTCTGGCCGGTGTATTTCCAGGCGTTGCCGAGCAGGTTCTCGAGCACCATGCGCAGCAGCGTCGGGTCGCCCTCGGCGACGAGCCCGGGCTCGATCTCGATCGTGACATCGCGTTCCGGCGACTGTCGCCGCAGCTCGTCGACGACGTCCTGGGCGAGCTGCGAGAGGTCGACCGGCACGTGCACGAGCGGTTGCGACGACAGCCGCGACAACGCCAGCAACGCGTCGATCATGTGGTTCATCCGGGCGGCGGCGCCGAGCACGCGATCGAGATGGTCGAGTGCCAGCTTGTCGAGGACGCCGGCATAGTCTTCCTTGACGATCTTCGTGAAGCCCTCGACCACGCGGATCGGCGCCCGCAGGTCGTGCGAGACGATGTAGCCGAAGGATTCGGGGTCGTCTTCGAGGTCTTCCGCGGCTGCACCGGAGGTGGTTTCACGGCTCGGCCGAGCAGGGCGGCGACTGAGCCAGGTCGCGAGGGCGGCGGCCACGACCACCAGGAGGGCGATGGCGGCAAATGGGAGCCAGGACACCGCTCAATTGTAGAAGGCCGACGCCGAACCGGTAGCCGAGCCATGGCCACGGTTCGAGGCCAGGGCGCCCGTCGTTCAAGTCCGGACCGGGAGGGCCGAAAATACCCCGTGCAGCCGCCGCTGCCGCGCCGTCGCGCGGGGCGCGCGGCTGCCAGCAGAACCGGATCTCCCAGGTGCGACAACTGAACAGCCGGCCGTGAGCGACGACCCCGCTCCGGGCCTCGACGATGCCGCCTTGCAGCGGCTGCGCGACCTCGACCCGACGGGCAAGAACCACTTGCTCGAGCGCGTCATGGCCGCCTTCGAATCCTCGTCGCTGCGCATGTCGGCGCAACTGGCCGAGGCCCGCAAGACCGACGATCACGACGCGATCCGTCTCGTCGCCCACACGCTGAAATCCTCGGCCGCCAGCATCGGCGCGCTCGAGCTGGCGCGACTTTGTGCCGAAATCGAAGCGCAGGTGCGTTCGACCGAGCAGGCCGGCCTGATTGGCCGCCTCGACGCCATGGACCGCGAGCTGCACGTCGTGTTACAAATGGTGCGACCCATGTTGAAGAGCCCGCCGAGATGACATTGCGAGCCGAGCCGTTCGCCGACGATCTGCCCGAACGCCCCAAGGTACTGCTCGTCGACGACGACGAAGTCAACCTGCTGCTGACCTCGGTGGCGCTGCGCGAGCACGGCTTCGACGTGACCGAGGCCTCAAGCGGCGAGAAGGCGATCCGCACGCTGGCCGACTGGCTGCCCGACGTCGTCGTGCTCGATGCGGTGATGCCCGGCCTCGATGGCTTCGAGACCTGTCGCGAGTTGCGCGTGCTGCCCGGCTTCGAGTCGCTGCCGGTGCTGATGCTGACCGGCCTCGACGACGACGCCTCGATCGCGCGCGCCTATGAAGCCGGAGCCACCGACTTCTTCGTCAAGTCGACGCAGTGGAGCCTGCTCTCGGGGCGGCTGCGCTATCTGCTGCGCGCCTCGCGCACGCTGGTGGAGCTCGAGCGCAGCAAATCGCGTCTGGCCCGTGCGCAGGATCTTGCCCGCATGGGCAGCTTCGACTGGCGCAGCGGCCAGGGCAGTCCGATGTTCTCGATCGAAGGCCTGCGCGTGTTCGGCTTCGGCCCTGGCGAGAAGCCGGCCATCCGGACTCTGCTGCGAATGGTGCCCGACGAAGAGCGCACCGCCTTCCTCGAGCTCACGCACAGCGCCATGGAGCGCAGCACCGTGCTCGCGACCGACATCCACGCTCGCCTCGACGACGGCCGTCAGCGCATCGTCCACATCGAGGCCGAGCCCGAATTCAACGAGCACGGCAACCTGGTGGGCTACACCGGCATCGTGCAGGACGTGACCGATCGCCGCCTCGCCGAAGACCGCATCCGCCATCTCGCCAACTTCGACACCCTGACGGGGCTGCCGAACCGGCGCCAGCTCATCTGGCGCGCCGAGAAGGCGCTCGAGCATGGCCGCCGGCTGGGCCATCAGGTGGCGCTGCTGCTGATCGATCTCGACCGCTTCAAGGTCGTCAACGACACGCTCGGCCACGGCGCCGGCGATGAACTCCTGATGGAGGTCTCGCGCCGGCTGCGCTCGTGCGTGCGCCACTCCGACCAGGTGCTCGAGAGCTCGCTCGAAAGCGTGGGCGTCAGGTCGCACCGCACGCTGGAGGCCGTGGGCCGGCTCGGCGGCGACGAGTTCGTGGCGCTGTTGCCCGAGGTCATCGACGAGGCCGACGCCGAGCGAGTCGCCGGTCGCATCCTCGAGGTGATGAGAAAGCCGGTGACGGTCGGCATGCAGGAATGCTTCGTCACCGCAAGCGTCGGCATCGCCATCTTCCCGCGCGACGGCGCCAACGTCGCCGACCTGCTGCGCAACTCCGACATCGCGATGTACGCGGTCAAGTCGGCGGGGCGCAATTCGGCGTCGCTGTACCGGCCCAACCTGGCCGGCCAGGGTCGCGAGAAGCTCGAGCTCGAGAGCGCCTTGCACAAGGCCATCGAGCGCAACGAGCTGGTGCTGCATTACCAGCCGAAGATCGACGTGCGCGGTGCCCGCATGGTCGGCGCCGAGGCGCTGATGCGCTGGCGCCGGCAGGGCGTGCTGGTGCCGCCGGGCGACTTCATACCGCTCGCCGAAGAGACGGGACTCATCATTCCGCTCAGCGAATGGGCGATTCGCGAGGCAGCGCGCCAGTGCCGCATCTGGCAGGACAACTTCGGCTTCACCGACTCGATCGCCGTCAACCTGCCGAACCGCATGTTCGAGCGCACCGACCTGGTCGAATACATCCACAACGCGGTCACGACCTACGGCGTGCCGCATCACATGATCGAGCTCGAGATCACCGAGACGGGCCTGATGAAGGACCTGCAGAACGTGATCCCGGCGCTGCACCGGCTCAACGAGATCGGCGTCGAGATCTCGATCGACGATTTCGGCACCGGCTACT
>JBDTCA010000052.1:0-12841 GCA_039923815.1 Caldimonas sp.
GCTCAAAGTACCCGCTTCGACCCTGACGAGGGAGACCGCGAGGGAAATCACGGCGACAAAGGACAACGCAACGACAATTTGGGCGAACAGTCCGAGCGCTACAGGCCACAAGAGCATCCACGCCAGAAGCGTGGCCAGCGCACAAGACGACACCATCGCGACCATCGCCTGCCAGATGCCGAAATGGCGCAGCGGTGCAGAACAGAAAAGCCGGTCGCGCAGTGCCGAATTGCTGCGCGCTGTCACACCCGCTTGAACACCAGCGTGCCGTTGGTGCCGCCAAAACCGAAGTTGTTCTTCATCGCGTAATCGATCTTCATCTCGCGCGCGGTATTGGCGCAGTAGTCGAGATCGCACTCCGGGTCCTGATTGAAGATGTTGATCGTCGGCGGCGAGATCTGTTCCTTGACCGCGAGCACGGTGAACACCGATTCGATGCCGCCAGCACCCCCCAGCAAGTGGCCGGTCATCGACTTGGTCGAGTTGACCACGAGCTGCTTCGCATGGTCGCCGAACGCCAGCTTGATGGCATTGGTCTCGTTGACGTCGCCCAGCGGAGTCGAGGTGCCGTGGGCGTTGAGGTATTGCACCGCGTTGGCGTCAAGGCCGGCCGAACGCAGCGCCGCCATCATCGATCGCTTCGGGCCATCGACGTTCGGGGCCGTCATGTGGAAGGCGTCGGCCCCCATGCCGAAGCCGACCAGTTCGGCGTAGACCTTGGCGCCGCGGCGCTTCGCGTGCTCATATTCCTCGAGGACCAGCACGCCGGCGCCCTCGCCGAGCACGAAGCCGTCGCGGTCCCGGTCCCACGGCCGCGACGCGGTGGCGGGATCGTCGTTTCGCGTCGACAGCGCCCGCGCCGCGGCAAAGCCGCCGATGCCGAGCGGCGAGACCGTGGCCTCGGCGCCGCCGGCGATCATCACGTCGGCATCGCCATGCTCGATCATCCTGCCGGCCATGCCGATCGAATGCAGCCCGGTCGTGCATGCGGTGACGATGGCCAGGTTCGGGCCTTGAAAGCCGAACATGATCGAGACGTGGCCCGAAATCATGTTGATGATCGAAGCGGGCACGAAGAACGGCGTGATACGGCGCGGGCCGCGCTTCTCGAGCTCGGCCTTGGTCTCCTCGATCAACGGCAGGCCGCCGATCCCCGAGCCCACCAGGCAGCCGATGCGCTGCGCCTCTTCCTCGCCCAGCTTGTCGTTCGTGTCCAGGCCGGCGTCGCGAACGGCCTGAATCGACGCGGCCAACCCGTAGTGGATGAACGTGTCCATGTGACGCGCATCCTTGGCCGGGAAGTAGTCCTCGACCTTGAAGCCCTTCACTTCACCGGCGAATCGACACGCGAACGCCGATGCATCGAAACGAGTGATGTCGCCGATGCCTGATCGCCCGGCCAGCAGGTTCTGCCAACCTTCTCGCACGCTGTTGCCGACAGGGCTGATCAGCCCGAGCCCGGTGACGACGACGCGGCGGGTCATCTCCTTGCCTCTTGCCTACGCCTTCTGATGCTTCTGCGCGTAGTCGATGGCCAGCTGCACAGTCGTGATCTTCTCGGCCTCCTCGTCGGGAATCTCGATGCCGAACTCGTCTTCGAGCGCCATCACGAGTTCGACCGTGTCGAGCGAGTCGGCGCCCAGGTCGGCAACGAACGCCTTTTCGTTCGTGACATCGGCCTCCGGCACGCCCAACTGCTCGGCGATGATCTTTTTGACTCGTGCTTCTATGTCGCTCATGACTCCTCCAGGAGTGTAAAAAGTAGACGCTGATTCTACGGTGCGGCGATCTCGTTGCCCGCTCGTGAGGGCAGCCGGGAAAGTGCCCGGCCACGGGGCCATCAGGACATGAGCATGCCGCCGTTGACGTGCAGCTCGGTGCCGGTGATGTAGGCCGCTTCTGCCGAGGCCAGAAAGGCGACCGCATGGGCGACCTCGGCCGCCTGGCCGAGCCGGCCGAGCGGGATCTGCGTCAGCAGGGCGGCGCTTTGCGCCTCGGCCAGGCCGCGCGTCATGTCGGTCTCGATGAACCCGGGTGCCACGCAGTTGACCGTGATCCCGCGGCTGCCGACCTCGCGGGCCAGCGACCGCGTCATGCCGGCTACCCCCGCCTTGGCAGCGGCATAGTTGGCCTGGCCGGGGTTGCCACTGGCGCCGACCACCGAGGTGATGTTGACGATGCGGCCGTAGTGCTGCTTCATCATCGGCCGAATGGCCGCGCGACATAAACGGAACACAGCCGTGAGGTTGGTGGCCAGCACGGCGTCCCAGTCGTCGTCCTTCATCCGCATCGAGAGCATGTCGCGCGTGATTCCTGCGTTGTTGACGACCACGTGCAGTCCGCCCTGTTCACGAACAATGGCGTCGACCGTGGCCGTGATCGCGTCGCCGTCTGTGACATCGAGAACGACGCCGCGGCTGCCCGTGAAGGCAGTCAGTGCCTCGTCGATTCCGCCGGCGCCGGCCGCGGTCGTCGCCGTTCCGATCACACGAAAGCCTTTTTGCGCCAGTTCGAGCGCGATCGCCCGGCCGATGCCACGCGACGCGCCGGTGACGAGCGCGACCCGGGTCGCGGTAGTGGCGGCGTCGCTCATGTCGGCACCAGCAAGGCTTGTGCTTCGACCAAAGAAGCCGGATCGAACACTGCCGCCGAGACGGCCTCGGGAACGTTGCGCTTGACCATGCCGGCGAGTACCTTGCCCGGTCCGCACTCGAGGATGTGGGAGATGCCACGACCATGAATCGCGCGCACCGTCTCGGCCCAACGAACGGCGCCGAAGGCCTGTCGGTAGAGCGCGTCGCGAATCGCCGAAGGCTCGGTTTCGCTGGCCACGTCGATGTTGTCGACGACCGGGATGAACGGTGCGTCGATCGCCGTCGTCGCCAGGCGTTCGCGAAGCCGATCGGCAGCCGGCTTCATCAGCACCGAGTGGAACGGTGCCGATACGGCAAGCAGCAAGGTCCGCTTTGCGCCGGCTGCCTTCAGGATCTCGCACGCTTTGTCGACGCCGGCGCGGGTGCCGGAAATGACGGTCTGCTTCGGGTCGTTGAAATTTGCGGCCTGCACGACCTCGCCGCTCTGCTCGGCGGCCTGCAGACATCCGACGACGACAGCTTCGGCGTCGAGACCGAGGATCGCCGCCATCGCGCCCGCGCCGACCGGCACCGCGTCTTGCATGGCCTGGGCCCGAAAGCGCACCAGCGGCAATGCGTCAGACAGGCTCAGCGAGCCCGCAGCGACGAGCGCGGTGTATTCGCCGAGCGAATGGCCGGCCACGACATGCGGTGCCGCCTGGGTCTCGGCGAGCCAGGCGCGGTAACAGGCAACGCCGGCCGTGAGCATGACCGGCTGGGTGTTCGTGGTCAGGTCGAGCGACTCTTTCGGACCCTCGCGGATGAGGCGGGCGACGTCCTCGCCGAGCGCGGCAGACGCCTCGTCGAGAGTCCCGCGCACGGCGGGATGGTCGCCCCAGGCGTCGAGCATGCCGACCGACTGCGAGCCCTGGCCAGGAAACACGAAAGCGAAAGGTTGCATAGGCGAGCGTTCAGGCGGGAAGTCAGAAATCGAGCAAGGCCGCACCCCACGTGAAGCCACCGCCAACGCCTTCAAGCATTACGGTGTCGCCACGACGGATGGTGCCGGCCCGAACCGCGTCGTCGAAGGCGAGCGGGATCGACGCCGCCGAGGTATTGCCGTGGCGATCCACGGTGGCGATCAATTTTTCGGGCGCCAGCTTCAGCTTTTTCGCCGTGCTTTCCATGATGCGGATATTGGCCTGGTGCGGCACCAGCCAATCGATGTCGGCCTCGACCCGGCCAGCCTTGGCAAGCACCGAGCGGGCCACCCTGTCGAGCACGCCCACGGCGAGCTTGAAGACTGCCGGCCCGTCCATCTTCAGGAGTGGGGCGCCGACAATCTGACCACCCGAGACGTGGCCGGGTACGCACAGGATGCCGACGTGCCGGCCATCGGCGTGCAACTCCGTGGCCAGGACGCCGGGCGTGTCGCTCGCCTCGAGCAGCACGGCACCGGCACCGTCGCCGAAGAGCACGCAGGTCGTGCGATCGGTGAAGTCAAGGATGCGGGAAAAGACCTCCGAGCCGACGACGAGGGCACGGGTCGCGGCGCCCGTCCTGATCATCGCGTCGGCAATCGAGAGCGCATACACAAAACCCGAGCACACCGCCTGAACATCGAACGCCGGACAGCCGTGGATGCCGAGCTTTTGCTGCAGGATGCAGGCCGCCGACGGGAACACCATGTCGGGTGTCGAGGTCGCGACGATGATGAGATCGACGCTGCCAGGATCGCAGTCAGCCGCCTCGAGCGCCCGCTTCGAGGCTTCAAGCGCGAGATCGCTGCAGGTGACATCGGGCGCGGCGAAATGGCGAAAACGGATGCCAGTGCGTTCGACGATCCATTCGTCGGATGTTTCGATGCCGGTCTTCGCAAGCCGTTCGGCGAGTTGGGCGTTGCTGACACGATCGGGCGGTAAATAACCGCCGGTACCGGCGATGCGCGAAAAACGCGGCACAGCGGTCACCGTCATGCCGTGTGAATGGCCGCGAAGGTCGACGGACCTTCATCGCTGAAACGGCTGGCCATCGCCTCCTCGGCGTTGGGCATCGCCGCCAGCGTCGCCTTGATGCGCTGATGAACGCGCTCGAGCAGGCCGTGCCGAGCCGATTCGTATGCGCGGTCAAGAGCGTTCTCGAACGCGAACGCGTCGGCCGAGCCATGGCTCTTGAAGACCAGCCCGCGCAAGCCCAGCAATGCGGCGCCGTTGTAGCGACGATGGTCGACCCGGGCCTTGAAGCGGTTCAGGACCGGCAGCGCCGCGACGGCCGCGAGTTGGGTCATCGTGTTGCGCCCGAACTCCTGCTTGATGAAGCTCGTCAGCATCGACGCCAGGCCCTCGGCGGTCTTCAACATCACGTTTCCGACGAAGCCGTCGCAGACGACGATGTCGGTGGTGCCCTTGAAGATGTCGGTCGCTTCGACGTTGCCGTAGAAATTCACGAGGCCGGCGGCAGCCGCCGCACGCAGCAGTTCGCCGGCGAGCTTGACCGCCTCACCGCCCTTGATCTCCTCTTCGCCGATGTTGAGCAGGCCGACCGTCGGCTCGCCCTTGCCGGAGGTGGTCGCGACGAGGGCACTGCCCATGATCGCGAACTGCAGCAGATGCAGCGCGGTGCAGTCGACGTTGGCACCAAGGTCGAGCACTGTCGTGAAGCCGTCGTGCTCGTTGGGCATGACCGAGGCGATGGCCGGCCGGTCGATGCCTTCGATCGTCTTCAGCACATAGCGCGACACCGCCATCAGGGCACCCGTGTTGCCGGCAGAAACGCAGGCCTGCGCAACGGAGGGTTGGTTGTCTTGCGGCTTGACCTGACTTACGGCGACGCGAAGCGAGGAATCCTTCTTGCGCCGCAACGCCGTCTCGACCGAGTCCGTCATCTCGACGACTTCGGTGGCGACCACGCGCGAGCAACGCGGCCAACCGACCGTTTCGCTCAGCGCATCGGCTCGGCCGACAAGCACGAGCTCGGCTTCACGGTGCGACTCGAGGAATGCGCGGCAAGCGGGCAGCGTGACCGAGGGACCATGGTCGCCGCCCATGCAATCGACAGCGAGCCGCGTGACACGGTCAGAAGGGGCCGCCATGGGCGAGGACAACGAAGCGATTGGCAGCGGAGATGTTCGGCAGCCGGCGTTGATTCGATGCCGGACCGCCCGCTTCTTCAGGCGTCAGCTTTGGTTTTCAGGACCTTGCGCCCACGGTAAAAACCGGTCGGGCTGATGTGATGACGAAGGTGCGATTCACCTGTGGTCGGCTCGATGGCCGTGCTCGGATCGGTCAGCGCGTAGTGCGCGCGATGCATGCCGCGCTTGGAGGGCGACTTCTTGTTTTGTTGAACGGCCATGAAATTCTCCTGAGACCCGCTTGTTCGGCGCCGCGCCGGACGGGCGGCGCGACCGTGCCGGCATGGGCCGAACGGTCGCGGAAAAGCCGGGCATTGTAGCAGCGGCTGTCTTCATGATCGACCACGGCGCCGCCGCACTTCGTTCAGCTGGGCTTCTTCCCGCCCTTCAACGCGGCCAGAGCCGCAAACGGATGTTCCCGTTCGGCCTCCGGAGCGGGCGCCGGGTCGGTGGATCTCGGCAAGGGCTGTACGCAGACCTCATGCCGAGGCACCACCGGCAACGCCAGCAACAACTCGTCTTCGATCAACGCGTGCAGGTCGAGCGCCGGTGTGATGGCGAGCACGTCGTCTTCGCTGTCGACGTCGAGCGCGGCAGCGGCGTCTTCACCATCGACGAAAAAAATCCGACGCGCGACGCGGATCGGGAAAGGCATCGGTTGCAGACAGCGCTGGCATTCGAGTGTGACTTCCGCGTCCGCGTCGATCCGGAGCGACGCCTGCAGACCCGTTCCGGGCAGCAGCGCCCGCTCGCCGCGGATGTGCCAGTGAAGGCCGGGCTGGGCGGCGTCGGGCGGCAAGGTCGAAGTTGCGAGGCGGGAAAAGCCCTCGAGCGGCCAGTCGCCGGCCAGTTCCAGACTTGCGGACGCGGCAGCGGCGACGTCGAGGCGGCGTGGATCGGAAGTGCGTGGAGAAGCCATGGAAGAGTGTAGGCAAGGCAGGCCAGCCCGACCTCAGGCGAGGGAGGGAAAATGCGTCATGGCTTCTCGTCGTCTCATTCTTGCCTCCACATCGCGTTACCGACGCGAGCTGCTCGGGCGGTTGCGCGTCCCCTTCGACGTCGTGGCGCCCGAAGTTGACGAAGCGGCACGGGCCGGCGAAATACCACGGGACCTCGCTCTGCGGCTGGCGCTGGCCAAGGCCGATGCCGTCGCCGCGCAGCACGATGATGCGGTCGTGATCGGCTCGGATCAGGTTGCCGACCTCGATGGCGTCGCCGTCGGCAAACCCGGCGACCACGAGCGCGCAACCGCACAGCTGCACGCCATGCGCGGTCGTGTCGTCATGTTCCACACCGCGGTCGCGGTCGTTTGCCGAGCGACGTCATTCAGGGTCGCCGAGTTGGTGTCGGTGACGGTCCGCTTTCGCGACCTCGCCGCCACTGACATCGAGTGCTACCTGCGCGCCGAGCAGCCGTACGACTGCGCCGGCAGCGCCAAGGCCGAGGCGCTTGGCATCGCGTTGCTCGAATCGATCAAGTCCGACGATCCGACTGCGCTGATCGGCTTGCCGTTGATCCGCACCTGCGTGCTGCTGCGCCTGACCGGCATCGACCCTTTGAGCCAAGGCGCGACCACGGGAACCGCTGCCTCATGAACGCCGGGAAAGGGTCGATCTATCTGGTCCCGAACACGCTCGACTTCGGTGCGCCCGGCGAGCCTGCCGACATTGGCGACCTGCTGCCGCTCGGCGTACTGCGGATTGCCGCGCGGCTCGAGCACTGGGTCTGCGAGAACGCCAAGACCACCCGTGCGTTCCTGAAGCGAGTCGACGCCGTGTGCCCCTTGGCGCGACCGTTGCAGCAGATGTCGATCGTCGAGTTGCCGCGGCCCGTGAAGGGCAAGGTCGTGCAGGCGGCCGTCAGCCTGGTGCCTCTGCTCGTGCCAGCGCTCGCCGGCCACGACATCGGCCTTATCTCCGAGGCTGGCCTGCCGGCGCTCGCCGACCCCGGTACACGGCTGGTCGAAGATGCTCATGACGCTGGCGTCCGCGTCGTTGCGTTGCCCGGCGCCAGCTCGGTGGCCCTGGCCGTGGCCGCGAGCGGGTTGAACGGCCAGAGCTTTGCCTTCGTGGGCTATGTGCCATCCGACGCGGCGGCTCGAGCGACGCGCCTGCGCGAGCTCGAGTCGCTGTCGCGCCAGCACGGACAGACGCAGGTGATCATCGAAACGCCCTATCGAAACCAGGCTCTTCTCGACGCTCTGCTGGCTGCGCTGCAGCCGCAGACATCTCTTGCCATCAGCATCGGGCTGACGCTGAGATCGGAGTCGACGCGGAGCGGCCCCGTGGCGCAGTGGCGTTCGCGCCCGATGCGCCTGCCGGCCGACGTGCCGGCCGTGTTCTCGCTACTGGCTCGCTAGCGGCACGACGAGCTAAGGCTCAGGATTCGACGGTTTCCGGCAGCTTGGCGCCGAACAGCGCTGCCACCTTCTTCTTCGGCTTGATATTGGGCGAGAGGCCCCGCCCGATGGGCGTCGTGCGCTTCTCCCAGGCGGGCTCAGCGTCACTCGATGACGGCTCATACGGCTTGTCGAAGAACGGATCGCTCGACACCCGCGGCGCCTCCCGCGGCACGCTGCGCACCGGTGCCACAGCCCGAGGCTCGCGAACTTCGCGGTCGCGCGACTCACGCGGATCCGAGCCACGGCCGTTCGACTGCTCGTCGTCGTCGCGACGTGGACGCTCACGATAGGGAGCCCGAGCCGAGTCGCCGTCAAGCTCAAGCGGCTCGATCTCGATCTTCTTGTGGATCAGCTTTTCGATGTCAGCGACGAGGCGAACATCGCTGCTCGAGACCAGCGTGATCGCCAGGCCCGACGCGCCGGCGCGGCCGGTGCGGCCGATGCGGTGCACATAGTCCTCGGCGTTGTAGGGCACGTCGAAATTGAACACCGCCGGCAGGTCGACGATGTCGAGACCGCGCGCCGCCACATCGGTGGCGACGAGCACGTCGACGTCGCCGGCCTTGAAGGCGTCGAGCGCCTTCAGCCGTTCGTCCTGCGACTTGTCGCCATGAAGCGCGTTGGTGCGCAGGCCGTCGCGCTCGAACGAGCGGGCGAGCCTCGCGCAACCGAGCTTGGAGTTGACGAAGATGAGCGCCTGCTTGAGCTCGCGCTCCTTCAACAGCTTCAGCACCGCGGCGCGCTTGTCGTCGGTGGCGACGCTAAAGAAGCGCTGCTCGACGTTCGTCGCCGTCGCGTTGGGCCGCGCCACCTCGACCAGGATCGGATTCTGCAGGTAGCTTTCGGCGAGGCGCTTGATCTCGGGCGAGAACGTTGCCGAGAAAAGAAGCGTCTGCCGTGCCTTGGGGAGGTACGAGAGGATGCGCTGCAGGTCAGGCAGGAAGCCGATGTCGAGCATGCGGTCGGCTTCGTCGAGAACGACATACTCGACCTGGTTGAGCACGCAGTTCTTGGCCTCGATGTGATCCAGCAGCCGCCCCGGCGTTGCCACGAGCACCTCGACGCCCTGCTTCAGCTCGAGCGTCTGCGGCTTCATGTCGATGCCGCCGAAGACGACCGCGACGCGCAGCTTCGAGTGCGACGCGTAGCCCTTGATGTTGTCGGCAACCTGGTCGGCCAGCTCGCGCGTCGGCGTGATCACGAGCGCACGCACCGGATGGCGCGCAGGCGACATGCTGGCGTTCTCGTGTGCCAGCATCTTGTGAAGCAGCGGCAGCGAGAAGGCGGCCGTCTTGCCGGTGCCCGTCTGCGCCGCACCCATGACGTCTCGGCCAGCGAGCACCAGCGGAATCGCCTTGGCCTGGATCGGCGTCATCAGCGTGTAGCCCTGGTCGGCCACGGCGCGCTGCAGAACGGGATGAAGGCCGACGGCGGAGAACGCGAGGGAGGGTGCGTCGGGCACAGCGGCGATTTCCGCTGCAGCCTGCGATGTGTCGGGTAGCGAGGTCGACTCGCCGGGCGCGACGGGCGCGCTGCTTGATTCGGTCATCCTCAATTATCGCGCCTGCTCGATTTCAAGGTTCGACGCGGTCGCCGCTGTGTCTCGCGCCCCTACACTCGCGCGTTCATTTCTTGAACGCCATCTTTCACCACCTGTTCGTTTGACACGCCATTGAAAGTCACCGTGATCGGCTCAGGCTACGTGGGCCTTGTCACCGCCGCCTGCCTTGCAGACCTGGGTAACGACGTCGTCTCTCTCGACCTCGACGCAGCCAAGATTGCAGCGTTGAACGCGGGCGACGTGCCGATTTATGAGCCCGGCCTGGCCGACGTCGTCCGACGCAACGCCACCGCCGGCCGGCTTCGCTTCAGCACCGACGTGCGCGAGGCCAGCGTCCATGGGCGGGTCCAGTTCATCGCGGTCGGCACGCCGCCCGACCAGGATGGCTCGGCTGATCTGCAATACGTGCTGGCCGCGGCCCGGAACATCGGGCGCCACATGGACGGCTACCGGGTGGTCGTCGACAAGAGCACCGTCCCGGTCGGCACGGCGGCAAGGGTCAAGGCAGCGATCCATGAAGAACTTCGGGCTCGCGGACTCGAGCTGCCCTTCGGCGTCGTCTCGAACCCCGAGTTCCTCAAGGAAGGCGCGGCCGTCGAAGACTTCATGCGGCCCGACCGAATCGTCGTGGGCAGCGACGATGACGAAGCCACAACGGTCATGAAGCAGCTGTACGCGCCATTCGAGCGCAACCACGCCAAGCTGATGGTGATGGACATCGCCTCTGCAGAGCTCACCAAGTACGCAGCCAACGCCATGCTGGCGACGCGCATCAGCTTCATGAACGAGATGGCACTGCTCGCCGACGCCCTCGGCGCCGACATCGACGCCGTGCGCCGAGGCATCGGCAGCGACAGGCGCATCGGCAGCCACTTCCTGTACGCCGGCTGTGGCTACGGTGGATCGTGTTTTCCGAAGGACGTGCGTGCACTGGTGCGAACGGCTGCCGGCGCCGGTCGCAGTATGCCGCTGCTCACGGCCGTGGAAGCGGTCAACGACCACCAGAAACAGGTGCTGGTCGAGAAGATCGAGCAGCGTTTCGGCGCCGACCTGCACGGCCGGGTTTTCGCGCTCTGGGGTCTGGCGTTCAAGCCCGGCACGGACGACATGCGCGAGGCGCCGAGCTTGGTCATCGTCCGCGAGCTGGGGCGGCGCGGTGCCCGCGTCGTGGCCTATGACCCTGTGGCCACCGACGAAGCGCGGCGGATGCTGGCCGATGTCGCCACGGTCGAATTCGTGGCGACAGCCATGGCCGCGCTGGACGGCGCAGACGCGCTCGTCATCGTCACGGAGTGGAAGGAATTCAGGAGTCCCGACTTCGAAGCGATGCGAGCGGCGATGCGCCAGGCTGTGCTCTACGACGGCCGCAACATCCTCGACCCCGCCGCGGCTCGTTCTGCAGGGTTCGACTACACCGGCATCGGTCGGCCCTGAATGGCGCGCTACACTCGCGTTCAATCGTTGAACACCTTGACTGCCTTGCGACTCCCGAATCCGGACGCTTCTGCCGCTGACGAAGATTCCGCCGTGGCCCTGCTGCGCCTGATCGAGGCGCACCCGGAATATTCACAGCGGCAACTGGCCCGCTCGCTCGGCGTCAGCCTTGGCAAGACGCACTACCTTTTGAAGGCGCTGCTCGGCAAGGGCTGGGTCAAGGCACAGAACTTTCAGCGCAGCGAGCGCAAGCTGGGCTACCTGTACGTGCTGACACCGAGCGGCATCAGCGAACGATTGAACCTGACCCAATCCTTCCTGGCTCGCAAGGAGCGTGAATACGTGCAACTTCGTTCGCAGATCTCGGCCATCCGCAAGGATCTCGCTGATCAGGCGGGTTCGCGGCCATGAGCGCATCCGATGTGATCCAGGTGATGCCGGTGATCCTCGCCGGCGGCAGTGGCACGCGCCTTTGGCCGCTCAGTCGCTCCTTGCATCCGAAGCAGTTCCTGGCGCTCGGCGCGGAAGAGCGCCAGGGTCAAGGTGACAGCCTGACGCTTTTCCAGCAGGCAGCGCTGCGGATCGCAGCCATCGCCGATGTGGGATTCCGAGTCGGCCCACCGACCGTGGTCGCCAATGAGGAGCATCGCTTCACGGTGGCCGACCAGCTCGCATCCGCTGGCTTGCTCGGAGGTCGCATCCTGCTCGAGCCCGCGGGTCGCAACACGGCGCCTGCACTGACCCTCGCTGCGCTGGCTGTACGCGGCCATGCAATCGACGTCGACCCGATCCTCGTCGTGACGCCCGCCGACCACGCCATCATCGATCGCCCGGCTTGCACAACCGCACTTCGCCGCGCTGTCGAATCGGCGGCACGAGGTGGCATCGTCGTTCTCGGCATTCGCCCGGACCGGCCCGACACGGGCTATGGCTATATCCGGTCCGAGTCGTCGACCACTTCAGACGGCGTCGAACGCGTTGCCGCGTTCGTCGAAAAGCCCGATTTGCAGACGGCCGAACGCTACCTGGCCGAAGGTGGCTATTGGTGGAATGGCGGCATGTTCGTGCTTCGTGCCAGTGTCTGGCTGCAGGCCATGCAGCACTTTCGCCCTGACATCGCCGAGGCTGCCGACGCTGCCTGGAAAACGTCGTCCTCAGATGCGTCGTTCCTTCGCTTCGACGCCGCCGTTTTCGCGGCGATTCCTGCCGAGAGCATCGACTATGCGGTGATGGAGCCGGCCAGCCGGACAGGATCGGGGATCGAGGTGAAGATGGTGCCTCTCGACGCGGGTTGGAGCGACCTCGGCGCCTGGGATGCGGTCTGGCAAGTTGGTGCGCACGACGCCGATGGAAACGCGTCGCACGGCGACGCGATGCTGCGCGATTCGCGCAACACGCTCGTGCATGCGACCAGCCGGCTGGTCGGCGTCATCGGGCTCGACGACATCACCGTCGTCGAGACGGCCGACGCGGTTCTGGTCGCGCATCGCTCCCAGAGCCCTGCGGTCAAGGAGATGGTCGCAGCGCTCGCGGCGAGCGGCCGGAGCGAGGCGAGCTCGCATCGACGCGTGCACCGGCCCTGGGGCTGGTACGAGAGCATCGACCAGGGACCGCGCTTCCAGGTCAAGCGAATCATGGTCAAGCCCGGCGCCCGGCTCAGCCTGCAGATGCATCACCACCGAGCCGAGCACTGGATCGTGGTCTCAGGCACGGCCGAGGTCACCAACGGCACGACGGTGAGC
>JBDTCA010000053.1:0-5515 GCA_039923815.1 Caldimonas sp.
ATCGTGCTGACGAGCGCGCAGGATACAGCCGGGGATGCGATGCTCGGGCATGCACCCGCGGCGCGCCTTCGTACTTGCCCTGCTCGCGGCCCGAGTGCCGACGGCGCTTGCCGCCGATGCGGCTGCAAACGGTGCAGCCGTCGCGCCAGAAGCCGTCGCCGTCCATTTTCCGGCCGACTTCGGCGCCCATCCCGGCTCGCGCATCGAATGGTGGTACATCACCGGCGGGCTCGACGCGGGGCCACGCAGCTGGGGTTTCCAGATCACCTTCTTTCGCGCTGCCACCGGTCTCGGCGGCACTGCGGCTTCCGCCAGCGACACCAGCCACTTCACGGCGCGGCAGATCGTGTTCGCACACGCTGCCGTCACCGATCTCGCCCAGCGGCGCTTGCGCCACGACCAGCGCATCGCCCGCAGCGGCTTCGGCATCGCCGCCGCAGAAACAGGCGAGACCCGCCTCGTCCTGCGCGACTGGCGGCTCGCCCGTATGCAGGTCGAAGGCCGCAGCCGCTACACCGCCGTGGCCGCGAGCGACAGCGGTGGCTTCACCTTCCGGCTTGCTCTCGAGGCGACGCAGCCGGTGCTGCTGCAGGGCGTGCGCGGCCTGTCACGCAAGGGCCCGCGCAGCGAGCAGTCGAGCCACTACTACAGCGAGCCGCAGCTCGCCGCCAGCGGCACGCTCGAGCTCGACGGCAGGGGCGTCGCCGTCGCGGGCCGGGCCTGGCTCGACCACGAATGGAGCGACTCGTTTCTCGACGCGGCCGCAGTCGGCTGGGACTGGATCGGCATCAACCTCGACGACGGCTCGGCGCTGACGGCATTTCGCCTGCGTCGCGCCGACGGCAGCACGCTGTGGAGCGGCGGCAGCTTTCGCCGCCCCGGCCAGGAGGCGCGCGACTTTGCCGACGGTGAGGTGGTGATGGCGCCCGGCCGCGTCTGGCAAAGCCCGGCCTCGCAGGCGCGCTATCCGGTCGAGTGGCGCATCGCCACGCCCGCCGGTCGCTTCACGCTGGCCGCGCTCCTGGACGACCAGGAGCTCGACAGCCGCGCCAGTACCGGTGCCATCTACTGGGAAGGGCTGTCCGCATTGCAAGACGCCGGCGGCAGAAACGTCGGCCGCGGCTACCTCGAAATGACAGGCTACGTCGGCCGGCTGGTGCTCTAGCGCCAGTCGACGGTGCCGAAGCGGTCCTGTCCGAGCAACGTGTAGAAGATGCCCACCGTCGAGCGGCTCTGCCGGCTCGAACCGCTGCCGTCGAACGACGAGTCGCGGCGGTTGGCAAGGTATCGCAGGCTGACGGCCTGCTGCTTCGAGAGCCGCACCGTCAGCGAAGCGTCGGCGCGAACGATGTTGTCGTGACCGCCGCTCGTTCCCGAGGCCACGCTGCTGACGAAGTACTCGCGTGCCGTCACATCGAACGAGGTCTTGTCGCCGTGCGTCAGGCGCAGCGACAGCAGCGCCTGCGGCGCGACGCCGTAGTTGTAGTCGCGCTCGCCGACGGCGCCGCGCGTCGTGCCGACCGCCGCGTAGCCGAGGCCGGCCATCGCGGTGCCCTGGAGCGAGAGCGAGTCGCTGAGCCACCATTGCGCCGTCGAGCCGAGCGACACTGCCGTCGTCGAGACGCGAAACGTCTGCGGCGCCAGGTAGTCGTAGCTGCCGTAGAGGCCCCAGACGCCACGGTAGCTCTCGCCGATCTCGTAGGGCGCGCCGACCAGGAGCCCACGCGTCGTGACGCTCTCGAAGCCGTTCGCCGTCGACGCCGCCGCCTGGAAGTTGAAGTAGTCGAACGGGCGCGTGTAGTTGTAGCCCTTTGAACCCGGCAGGCCGTAGTCGATGGCGAAGTCGACGAGACCCTCGCTCTTCTTCACATCGGTCGTCGAGCTGCCGAGCTGGGTGTGAAGGTCGCGCGCGTAGCCGAAGTGAAGGCGGCTGAAGTAGGCGGCGTCGTGGCTTGAGAAGACGCCACCGAAACGCTCGCCGTAGGCCAGCCGGTTGAAGCCGGAAGACGGCGAGATCGCCGCCGCCGCGACCTCGCGCCAGAACCTCGGCAGGCCGCCGCCGTGCTCGAGCAACAGGTTCGACATGCGAAAAAGCGCCTCGCCGAAAAAGGTGCCGCCGATGCCGCTCGCGACCTGGTCGTTGCGCGACGGTCGGGTGCGCTCGCCGGCGATCTCCCAGAAGGCGCTGCCGGCGAAGGCGTAGCCGGCCGATTCCCAGTAACCGTGCCCCGTCGAGCGCGCGAAGCCGTGGTACATCGAGCCCTGGTACGGGTGGCCGAGCTGGTTGGTCCGGAACGGATCGCGGTCGGTGCCCCAGCCGCTGCCGAGATTGGTCCTCACGGTGCGCAGACCAACCCGGTAGTCGTTGCGGTCGCTGCCGAAACTGCGCTCGAAGCGGTTGAGCAGGAAATCGAACCCGACGATCTCGAAGGCCGGGATCGAGTCGCTGCGTTCTGAAATCACGGCAGCCGCGGAAGCCGGCGAACTCGGCGGTGCCACTTGGGCCAGCGCGGCGGGGGCCCCGATGGCCAGCGCGGCGAGCAGGACGGCGCCCGCGAAAGACTCAATGGAACGCATCGATCACCTCGGCCTCGGCAGGACCCGCGATCGTACGGGCAGCCGACGCAGGCAGACGAACCCGGGACCGTGCCCTCGCAGCCTCAGTGGGCGCCGCCGGCTCCCGCCGCACCGCCGAGCGTCGGCTTGGTCATCCACACGAACACGAGCAGCGCGACGAAGAGCACCGACGAGAGCAGGAAGATGTCGGTGACGGCCATCGTGTAGGCCTGCTGGTCGACGAGGCGATTGACGATCGCCAGCGCCTGCGCGTGGTCGTATCCGTTGGCGCCGAGTTGGTTCAGCGTGGCGGTCGCAGCAGCGTTGCCGGTCGTCAGCCGCTCGGCCAGCTCGCTGTGGTGCAGCACGGCGCGGTCTTCCCACAAGGTGGTGAAGATCGAGGTGCCGACGGCGCCTGCGGCGATGCGCACGAAGTTGCTCAGCCCTGCAGCGGCCGCCATGTTCTCGGGTTTCTGGCCCGAAAAGATGATGGCCTGCAGCGGGATGAAGAAGAACGCCATCGCTGCGCCCTGCAGGATGGTCGGGATCAGGATGGTCTCGAAGTCGGCCTGGGTGTTGAAGGTCGAGCGCATCCAGAGAACGAATCCGAAACCGAGGAAGGCCACGGTCGCCAGCTTCCTCGGATCGATCTTCGAGACGTTCTTGCCCACCCATGGCGACAGGATGATGGCGAGGATGCCGACCGGCGCCGTGGCCAGCCCGGCCCAGGTCGCCGTGTAGCCCATGTACTGCTGCAGCCAGAGCGGCAACAGCACGACGTTGCCGAAGAACAGACCGTAGGCCACGGAGAGCGCGAGCGTGCCCCACAGGAAGTTGCGGCCACCGAACAGTCGCAGGTCGACGATGGGGTGCTTCTCGGTGAGCTCCCAGGCCAGGAAGAAGGCGAAGCCGACCGCCGCGACCGCGGCCAGCACCACGATCTGGGTCGAGGCGAACCAGTCCAGCTCCTTGCCCTTGTCGACCATGATCTGCATCGCGCCGACCCAGATCACGAGCAGCACCAGGCCGACGTAGTCGAGCTTCGGCCGGCTCGGACCGGGATCGCGCTTGCTGTAGATCGACCAGGTGATCGCCGCGGCGATGAGGCCGACGGGGATGTTGATGTAGAAGATCCACGGCCACGAGATGTTGTCGGTGATCCAGCCACCCAGCAGGGGTCCGGCCACCGGCGCGACCAGCACCGTGATGGCCCACATCGCCATCGCCGTGCCCGCCTTGGCACGCGGGTAGCTCGAGAGCAGCAGCGTCTGCGAAAGCGGAATCATCGGCCCCGCGACGAGGCCTTGAAGGACCCGGAAGGCGATCAGCGTGCCGATGTTCGGCGCCAGGCCGCACAGCCACGACGCGATCACGAACAGCACGATGCTCGACGTGAACAGGCGAACGGGGCCGAACCGCCGCGTCAGCCAGCCGGTGAGCGGCACCGAGATCGCGTTGGCGACGGCGAACGAGGTGATGACCCAGGTGCCCTGCGCCGGGCTCACGCCCATGTCGCCCGAGATCGCCGGGATCGAGACGTTCGCGATCGACGTGTCGAGCACGTTCATGAACGTCGCCAGCGACAGCGCGATGGTGCCCAGGACAAGCTCGGCGCCTTTAAGTGGCGCCAGCGGCGGAGCGGCCGCCGGGTTGGCGCCAACCGGTGCAGGCGCGGGTGCCGGTGCCGAGCCCTGCAGCGGCAGCGGCGCTGCCGCGTCGATCGACCCGGCCATCAGCGTTGGGCGACGGGCGCGGACGATTGCGCGTAGGCGGCCGGCAGCGTGCCGCGGGAATCGGCGGCGACCGGCGAGGCCTTGCCGGCGCTCGAACGAGCGACGGCACGACGGCCCATGTTGGCGTCGACGATCTTCTTGACCTCGGCATCGGCGAGCTCGTTGCCGTGATCGAACACGCTCGTCTGCACGCGCGCCGGCTTCTGCGACGCATCGGCGAGGACCCGTCCATCGACGTGGCTGACGTCGACCTTGACATCCATCGACAGGCCGACGCGCAGCGGATGCGCCTTCACTTCCTTCGGGTCGAGCGCCACGCGCACGGGTACGCGCTGCACGACCTTGATCCAGTTGCCCGTCGCGTTCTGCGCCGGCAGCAACGCGAAGGCGGCACCGGTGCCGGCACCGAGGCCTTCGATCGTGCCGTGGTACTCGACCTTCTTGCCGTAGACGTCGGCGATGAGCTCGGCCGGCTGGCCGATGCGCAGGTTGCGCAGCTGGCTCTCCTTGAAGTTGGCGTCGACCCAGACATCGTCGAGAGCGACGATGGAAAGCAGCGGCGCGCCCGCCTGGACCCGCTGGCCGAGCTGGACGCTGCGTCGCGCCACGTAGCCATCGACCGGCGCGGAGAGCTCGGCGCGGCTCAACGCCAGGTAGGCCTCGCGCACACGGGCGGAGGCTCGCAGGACGTTGGGCGACTGCTCGACGGAGATGCCCTCGGTGAGCGACTGGTTCGAGGCCAGCTGCTCGCGGGCCGCATCGGCGGCCGATTGGGCAGCGCTGAGCACCGATTTCGCGACCGTGAGCTGCGACGTCACGTGGTTGAACTCCTCCTTGCCGACCGCGCCGGTCGCGACCAGCGGCGCCCGCCGCGTGACATCGTCCTGGGCGCGCTGCACGTCGCTGCGGGCGCGGGCCAGATCAGCATCTCGGGCGGCGATCTGCGCCTTGAGGCCGCCGTTGTTGACGAACAGCACGCGCGACTCGCGCACGCTCTGCGCGAGCTGCGCCTCGGCCTGGTCGAGTGCCACCCGCGCATCGGCGCGATCGAGCCTCACGAGCGACTGGCCGGCCTTGACGAAATCGGTGTCGTCGGCGTTGATCGCGACCACCGTGCCGGCGATCTGCGGCGTGACCTGGACGACGTTGCCCTGCACATAGGCGTTGTCGGTGCTCTCGAAATGGTTGAGGAACATCGCCCAGTAGATGCCGTAGGCCGCCGCGGC
>JBDTCA010000054.1:0-4538 GCA_039923815.1 Caldimonas sp.
CGCCTGTGCCGATGCGGCGAAGGCGACCGACAGGCACAAGGCGGCCAAAAAGGAGCGAGCGGGCAGGCGAAGGGTCGGCATCGGAAAGGATTCAGGAAGCATCGAAGGCAATCGGGACGGAGGAGAGGAACCTAGGTCGAGCGAAGGAAAGCAGAGAAGATCGCACGAGGCGAGCTGCCCGTCAGACCGCGACGAGGTCGTGCAGTTCACGCACGATCACGTTTTTCAGCAGAGCGAGCTGACCGTGGAAGAAATGGCCGACGCCCGGGAAGACGACGACAGGCAGATTCTGCGGCCGGGCCCAGTCGAGGGTTGCGGCCAGCGGCACGATGTCGTCGCTCTCGCCGTGGATGACGACGCTGTCGGCCGGCACCAGCGGCATCACCTGCTTTTGCGTCGACGGGCCGACGAGCACCACGCGCATCGGCTGCACGGCGGTCGAGGCGCCCGCGAGCGCACTCGCCAACTCGGCGGCGACGTAGGCGCCGAACGAAAAGCCGGCGAGCGCGAACGGCAGCCGCGCAAATTCCGGGCGCGCCTGGAACGCGGCGTGAACGGCACGCGCATCGTCGATCTCGCCGATGCCCTCGCCCCACACGCCTTCCGATTCGCCGACGCCGCGAAAGTTGAAGCGCACGCTGGCCCAGCCGAGTTGCAGAAAGGCGCGCGCGATCGTCTGCGCCACCTTGTTGTCGAGTGTGCCGCCCTGCTGCGGATGCGGATGGCAGACCAGTGCCCAGCCACGCGCGGGCTCGGCCGGCCGATCGACTGCGCATTCGATCCGCCCCACCGGGCCGGCGACGAATTCGCGCACCGTGCGCGGATTCATCACCCGCTCAGCGGCCGACGTCGGGCGGCAGCAGAAGACGCTCGACGATCTGGCCGCGTTTGAGGTGCGAGTCGACGATCTCGTCGATGTCGCCGTCATCGACGAAGGTGTACCAGGTGCCTTCGGGATAGACGACGGCCACCGGACCGCCCTGGCATCGATCCAGGCAGCCCGACTTGTTGACGCGGACGTGGCCCGGCCCCGCCAAACCCTCTTTCTTGACGCGCGACTTGCAGCGGTCGAAGCCTTCCTTGGCGCCGTCGTGAGCGCACGATTTCTCGCCGTTCTCGCGGTCGTTGAGGCAGAAAAAGATGTGGCGCTCGAAGTAGCTCATGCGGGGTCCGTAGGGTTCGCGCCATTCTAGGAGTGAGGGTCGGGAGGTCAGCCAGACCCGTGCGGTTCGCGTGACTCTGGGGGTTCTCGCGTCTCCCTGGCCGCCAGTCGAGTGAGGAGATAGGCCAGCGCCGCGTAGGGCCAGACCCAGCCGACCCACTGCGCGGCGCCGTGGAAGCGGATGAAGCGACCCTGCTCCCAGCCCTGCAGGCTCTGCGCGAAATATGGGTCGGCCGGAGCCTGCGCGACCAGCATGACGAGCGCGGTCAACGCGATCAGGCCGAGGCCGGCGGCGATGCGGCGCGGCAGGAGGCTCAGGAGCACGGCCGCGCCGGTGCCGACGACGAGTGCCTGCAGCACCTGCGGCCTGGTCCAGGCGAGTGCGTGGTTCGGGCCGAAGTTGAGCGCTGCCGACAGCGTCAGGGTGGCAGCGCCGATGGCCGCCGCACCCAGCACGAACAGGGCGCGGCGCCAGCCCGGAATGGCGATCGCGAAGGCGACCAGGCACGGGGCGAGCAGGCCGAGCACCACGATCGCCACCTCGCCGGCCGCGGACAGGCCCTGATATGCGCCCTCGACGGCGAGTGACGGCGCCGCGGCGGCGGCCCAGCCGCTGCTCCAGCCTTCGGCCACCGTGCCCTGGAGAAGTTCGACGATGAGCGGCTGCAGTCGACCCAGCACATGGCCGAGGCCGAAGGGCACTGCGGTCGGAAAGAGCAGCGCGACCGGCCACAGCACCAGCAGCGCCAGCCCACCGGCGCTGCGCGGCGTGAACCACCGGTCACGAAGCTTTTGCCAGCGGTCGATACCGCCGCGCAGGTTCAGAGCCGCGCCCACCGCCACGCCGAGGGCGGCGCCGAGCGCGTTCAGCGCCAGGTCGACGTTGGATGCGACGCGCTGCGGCAGGTCGTTCTGCAGCGTCTCCATCGTCAGCGACAGCAGCGTGCCGACGGCGATGGCCAGCCACGCGGCCGATGCGGTGCGGCGGCCGCTGCGCACGCCGGCCACGAAGAGCAGGAAGCCGACCGGCATGTAGCCGAGCAGATTGGAGACGAGGTCGAACGTCGTCCACCAGCGTGGCCAGCCGAGCAGCAGAAAATCGAACGGCCCGACTCGAGGCAGCCGCCAGCCTGTGAAGGGATAGAGGCTCGCGTAGACGATGAGCGCGCTGTAGAGCCACGCCAGAGGCACGGCGGAGCTGCGATGCCGCGCCATCGCTTCAGGCGCTAGCCGTGGAATGGCTTCACGACGACGAGGATCACGATCGCGGCGAACAGCACCACCGCCGCTTCGTTGAAGACGCGGAACCAGCGCTCGCTGCGCGTGTTCGCGAATTCCTCGAACTTGCGCAGCAGCGAACGGCACGCGTGGTGATAGCCCACGGCGCCGATCACGAGCACGATCTTGGCGTGCAGCCAGGCATTTCCCGGCCCCTTGCCGACGCCGAAGCCAAGCCAGAGCCACAGGCCCAGCGCGATCCCCACGACCATCAGCAGGCCCGAAAATCGGTAGAGCTTTCTGGCCATCATCAGCAGCCGCTCCCGCTCGGCATGGCTGTCGGCTGGCACGCTCGCGAGGTTGACGAAAATGCGTGGCAGATAAAACAGGCCAGCGAACCAGCTGCTCACGAAAACGATGTGCAGCGCCTTGACCCAGAGATACGAGGAAGCCATGCGCGATTATCGACGGCGCCTGGCGGACAGCGCCCGGCGTTGCCGCGGTCACCCTCCTAGAATCGCGCCGTGCTGATCCCCCCGCCCTACCCTGCGAGCCGGCCGCGGCGCCTGCGCCGCGATGCCTGGAGCCGCGACCTGGTGCGCGAGACGCGCGTTCATGCCAGCGACCTGATCCTGCCCGTGTTCGTGCTGGACGGCGCCGGCAAGACAGAGACCATCGCCTCGATGCCGGGCGTGCAGCGCCTCTCTCTCGACCGGCTCTATCCGGTGGCCGAAGAATGCGTCGCGCTCGGCATTCCCGTGCTCGCCTTGTTTCCGGTGATCGAGCCTTCGCTGAAGACCGAGGACGGTCGCGAGGCGATGAACCCGAAGGGCCTGGTGCCGACCGTCGTGCGCGAGCTCAAGAAGCGCTTCCCGGAACTCGGCCTCATGACCGACGTCGCCCTCGACCCCTTCACCACGCATGGCCAGGACGGCCTGCTCGACGACACCGGCTACATCGTCAACGACGCCACCGTCGCCGTACTGGCGCAGCAGGCGATGGTGCAGTCGGAAGCGGGCGTCGACATCGTCGCGCCCAGCGACATGATGGACGGCCGCATCGGCGTGATCCGCGACGCGCTCGAAAGCGCCGGCCACATCCACACCCGGATCATGGCCTACAGCGCCAAGTACGCGAGCGCCTTCTACGGACCCTTCCGCGACGCTGTCGGCTCGGCGGGCAACCTCGGCAAGAGCAACAAGAAGGTCTACCAGATGGACCCGGGCAACAGCGATGAAGCGCTGCGCGAGGTCGGGCTCGACATCGCCGAGGGCGCCGACATGGTCATGGTCAAGCCGGGCATGCCGTACCTCGACATCGTGCGACGCGTGAAAGACGAGTTCCGCGTGCCGACCTTCGCCTACCAGGTCAGCGGCGAGTACGCGATGCTGAAAGCCGCCGCCGAGCGCGGCTGGCTCGACCACGACGCCGTGATGATGGAAGCGCTCGCCGCCTTCAGGCGCGCCGGTGCCGATGGCGTCCTGACCTACTTCGCGCTGGAAGCCGCGCGCCTGCTGCACGCACCACGCTGAGCCGGGCATGCCGCAACCGGTGCGCGTGTTCCACATCGTCGGCGACCGGTTCACGGAGCTGGCCGAGCCGCCCGAGCAGATCCCGAAAGACGGCTACCTCTGGATCGCCACCACGCGCGCCGAGTTCGAGACGTCGCAGGTCGACGTGCAGACCTTCCTGCAGCGATGGACCGGCGCGCAGCTGTTCGACCTCCACGTCATCGACCTGCTGAACCGGCAACTGCCTTCCGCCTTCGACTACACGTCGGCCTACGACCTGCTGGTGTTCAGGCGCCTCGCCGCCGGCGTCGTCGACAAGACCGAAGACGAGAGCGGCACGCCGAAGTCGCAGCCCCGGCGCACCGCCATCGAGATGATCGATACCAGCGCCGTCGGCTTCGCGATCTTCGACCGCGTGCTGCTCACCGTACACCCGACCGACTGCCAGGTTCGCGAGTTCTTCGCGCAGCGGCTGAAGACGCAGACGGCCGGCTTCGAGGGCCGCGCCAGCGCCCGCATGCCGACCGGCCCCGCCGACCTGATGCTGCGGATGGTGAACTACATGGTCGACAGCTTCCTGGAGCTGCGCCGCCAGCTCGGCAAGCGTCTCGACGACCAGCAGCAGCAGCTTTTCGACGGCAAGGGCC
>JBDTCA010000055.1:0-3959 GCA_039923815.1 Caldimonas sp.
CGTGTACTGGAACGCCTGGGCCGGCGACGAGCGCACGAATGCCTTCATTGCCTGGGTCGGCGGCGAGGTGAAGAAGCGCCACGGGGTCACCGTCGTGCAGGTCAAGCTGAACGACACCGCCGAGGCCGTCACCCGCGTCGTCGCCGAAAAGAGCGCCAGGCGCGATGCCGGTGGCAGCGTCGACCTGATCTGGATCAACGGGCCGAACTTCCTGGCGATGAAGAGCCAGAACCTCCTCTATGGGCCGATCGACCAGGCGCTGCCGAACTACGCCGCGGTCGACACCACGCAAAAGCGCTCGAACGTCGTCGACTTCACCGTCCCGGTCGACGGCTTCGCGGCGCCATGGCGACTGTCGGAGTTCGTCTACGTCTACGACAGCGCCCGCCATCGCCTGGCCGACATGCCGACTTCGGCGCAGGCGCTGCTCGCGTTCGCCGGCAGGCATCCGGGCCGCGTCACCCACCCGACGGTGCGCAACTTCCTCGGCGCCACGTTCCTCAAGCAGTCGCTCTACGACCTCCTCGCCGATCCCTCGGTGCTGCAGCGGCCGGCCACCGACGCGAACTTCGCAGCGGTGACGGCGCCGCTCTGGGCCTGGTACGACCAGCTGAGGCCGAAGCTCTGGCGCGAGGGCCGCGAGTTTCCGGACAGCGGTCCGGCCCAGCGCCAGCTCATGAACGACGGCGCCATCGACATCCACATGGCCTTCGACCCGTCCGAAGCCGCCGTCTCGATCGCCAACCAGACGCTGCCTGCGGGTGCCCGCATCTTCGTGATGGCCAGGGGCATGATCGGCAACACGAGCTTCGTCGCGATTCCGTACAACGCGGCCCACAAGGAAGGCGCCCTCGTCGTCGCCAATTTCCTGCTCGAGCCGGCGACTCAGGCGCGGGCCCAGGACCCGGCCTGGGGTGGCAACCTCAACGTGCTCGACCTCGCCAGGCTGTCGCCGGGCGACCGGCTGCTCTTCGCACCGAAGGCCGGCCTGCCGGGCCTGCCGACCGCCACCGAGCTGGGAATGACGTTGCTCGAGCCGCATCCGAGCTGGATGACACGCATCGTTGCCGAGTGGGAGAAGCGCTATTCGCGCTGACGCAGCGGCGACGCCGTGAAGGCGCTTCAGCCGCTGGCGCTGGCCCCGGCCCTGACGCTCGCGGTCTTCCTCCTCCCGATCGTGGCCGGTCTCGCCGGCACGCTGCTGCCCGCCTTCGGCTACCTGCCCGCCCTCGGTGGCGACGAGCTGTCGCTGGCGCCGTGGTCGACCCTCTGGCAAGAGCCGGGCATCGCGACGTCGATCCGGCTCAGCGTGCAGACCGGGCTCGTGGCGACGCTGCTGTCGCTGGCGTTCGCGGCGGCGTTCTCGGCATCGCTCGCCGAGCATCCGGTCTACCGAAAGGTCGCCGGCCTCGTTTCGCCCCTGCTGGCGACGCCGCACGTCGCCATCGCCATCGGCCTGGTCTTCCTCGTGGCCCCGAGCGGCTGGCTGCTCCGCCTGGTCTCGCCCTGGCTGACCGGTTGGGAACGGCCGCCGCAGGGCCTCGTGACCGTGCGCGATCCCTTCGGCCTGTCGATGGCGTTCGGTCTGGCACTGAAGGAAACGCCCTATCTGCTGCTGATGATCGGCGCCGCCCTCCAGCAGGTGCCTCACGCGGCCTTGCGCCGGGCCGGCGCGGCGCTCGGCTACCGCCCGGCCGCCGCCTGGTTCAAGCTCGTCTTCCCGCCGGTCTATGCGCAGTTGCGACTGCCGGTGTACGCGGTGCTCGCGTTCTCGATGTCGAACGTCGAGGTCGGCCTGATCCTGGCGCCGGGCCAGCCGCCGCCACTGGCCATCGTCGCCGCGCGCGGCTTCGCCGACTACGACCTCGCTCGCTACTTTCCTGCTGCGGCGGCCGCCGTGCTGCAGGGCGCGCTGGTGGTGCTGGCACTGCTCGCCTGGCGCGCGGGCGAGGCCGTCGTGGCGGTCGTCGGCAGGCGCTGGTGCGCACGCGGCACCCGGGCCGGCGCCGTCGTTCCGCTCGCGGCCGCAGGGGCCACGGCAAGCGCGGTCTGCCTCGTCGTCGGCGCGCTGTCACTGCTCGTCATGGCCGCGTGGTCGCTGGCGCAGAGCTGGCGCTTCCCCGAGATCCTGCCCTCGATGTGGACGTTCGCCACCTGGCAGCTGCAGGCGCCGCGCGCGGCCGACGCGCTGTGGGCGACGCTGACCCTCGCGCTGGCCAGTGCCCTCGCCGCCACCGCGCTCGCCATCGCCTGCCTCGAGCTCGAGTCGCGGCGTGGCCGGCGACCGGCGCAGCGCACGCTCGCGCTGGTCTACGTGCCGCTGCTGGTGCCGCAGATCGCCTTCCTCTACGGTTTCCAGGTCCTGCTCGTGCGTCTTGGCTGGGACGGCCGCTGGCTTGCCGTGCTGTGGGCCCATCTCGTCTTCGTGCTGCCCTATGCCTTCCTCTCCCTGGCCGACCCGTGGCGCGCCCTCGACCCGCGCTACGCCCGCTCGGCGGCGTCGCTCGGCGCGTCACCCTGGCGCGTGCTCTGCGGCGTGCGCCTGCCGATGCTGCTGAAGCCGGTGCTGCTGGCCTGGGCCATCGCCTGCGCGGTCAGCGTCGGCCTCTACCTGCCGACGCTGTTCGCGGGCGCCGGTCGCGTCGCGACGCTGACGACCGAGGCGGTCACCCTCTCGTCGGGCGCCGATCGCCGCATCATGGGCGTCTTCACGATGCTGCAGGCCGCCATCCCGCTGCTCGCCTACCTCGCGGCGCTGGCCATGCCGGCCGTGCTCTACCGGCGCCGCAAGGGCATGGCGTGACCGCACCGAACACGCCGGCGGCGACGGCCGCGCTCGGCCTGCGCAGCGTGTCGGTGGCGCTGCCCGGCCGCACCCTGATCCGCAACCTCACGCTCACCGTCGCGGCGGGCGAGATCGTCACGCTCATGGGCCCGAGCGGCGTCGGCAAGTCGAGCCTGCTGGCCTGGATCGGCGGCTTCCTCGCCGCGCCCTTCACGGCGAGCGGCGACGTGACGATCGGCACGGCGTCGCTGGCGGCACTGCCGCCGCACGAGCGCGCGGTCGGCATCCTGTTCCAGGACGACCTGCTCTTCCCGCACCTGTCGGTCGCCGGCAACCTGCTGTTCGGCCTGCCCGCCGACGTGCGCGGAGCGGGGCAGCGCCGCCGCGAGGTCGAACGCGCGCTCGCCGATGCCGACCTCGCCGGCTTCGCCGAGCGCGACCCGGCGACGCTCTCCGGCGGCCAGCGCGCCCGCGTCGCGCTGCTGCGGACCTTGCTTGCCCGGCCGCGCGCGCTGCTGCTCGACGAGCCCTTCGGCAAGCTCGACGCCGCCCTGCGCGAAGACTTTCGCGACTTCGTCTTCGCCCGCGCCCGTGCCCTCGGCTTGCCGACCCTGCTCGTCACGCACGACGAGCGCGATGCGCAAGCGGCCGGTGGCCGCGTCGTCGAGCTCGCGTCGTGACGATGCGCCCCGCGCCTGCGAACCACGACCACCGCACGCCGCTCGTGGGTGCAGTCGTCGATGCGCTCGCCGAGGCCTTGCGCACCGGCCCCGAGCGATGGCGCGGCGCCCCGCTCGAGCCGCTCGACGACAGCGGTCTTGCTCACGCCCATGTCCGTCTCGCCGGCCACGGCGCGCTCGCGCGCATCCCGAAGCAGAGTCAGATGAAGCTGGCGCCGGCCGAGAACCTGCGCTACGAGGCCGCCTGCTTCGAGCAGGCGGCCGCGAGCGGGCACACGCCGAAGCTGTTCGCAGTGTTGCCGGTGTCGCCGGGCCTGCCGCACGGCGCCCTGGTCGTCGAGGAGATCGTCGGTCGAGCCGCCGTGCTGCCGCGCGACCTCGCAGCGATCGCCGCGGCGCTGGCGGCCTTGCACCGCGTGCCGTTGCCAGCGCCGGCGATGCGCCGCCCGCTGCAGGACGCTGCCGACCCGCTGTGCGCGTTGCTCGCGGAGATC
>JBDTCA010000056.1:0-20613 GCA_039923815.1 Caldimonas sp.
TGGGTCACCGAGATCGACCCGATCAACGCCCTGCAGGCGGCAATGGAGGGCTACAGGGTCGTGACGATGGAGTACGCCGCCGACAAGGCCGACATCTTCGTGACGACCACCGGCAACAAGGGCGTGATCCGCTACGAGCACATGGCGGCCATGAAGGACCAGGCCATCGTCTGCAACATCGGCCACTTCGACAACGAGATCGACATCGCCTCGCTCGAGAAGTGCACATGGGAAGAGATCAAGCCGCAGGTCGATCACGTCATCTTTCCCGACGGCAAGAAGATCATCCTGCTGGCCAAGGGCCGCCTCGTGAACCTCGGTTGCGGCACCGGCCACCCGAGCTTCGTGATGAGCTCGAGCTTCGCCAACCAGACGATCGCCCAGATCGAGCTGTTCACGCGCCAGGACCAGTACAAGGTCGGCAAGGTCTACGTGCTGCCCAAGCACCTCGATGAAAAGGTCGCACGCCTGCACCTGGCCAAGGTCGGCGCCATGTTGACCGAGCTGACGGACGAGCAGGCCGCCTACATCGGTGTTTCCAAAGCCGGCCCGTACAAGCCCGACACGTACCGGTACTGAGCGAAGGTGCGCGCCGACCTGCTGATCGTCCAGAACGGCCTGGCGCCGACGCGATCGGCCGCGCAGCGGCTGATCGCGAACGGTGCCGTGCGCTGGATGAGCGCGGCCGGCTGGGCCGTGCCGCACAAGGCGGGCGAGGATCTGCCCGCCGACTGCACGATCGAAGTCACCGACGATGCCGAGTTGCGCTTCGTCTCGCGCGGCGGGCTCAAGCTCGACGCCGCGTTGACGCGGCTCGGCATCGACGTCGCCGGCATGACCTGCCTCGACCTCGGCCAGAGCACGGGCGGCTTCACCGACGTGCTGCTGCAGCGCGGTGCGAAGCATGTCGTCGGCGTCGACGTCGGCCACGGCCAGCTGCACCCGAGGCTCGCGGCCGACGCACGGGTCACGGCGCTGGAGGGCGTCAATGCGCGCCACCTCGAAGCCGCGCAGTTGCCTTTCCCGCGCTTCGATCTCGTCGTGGGCGATCTTTCCTTCATCTCGCTGACGCTGGTGCTGCCGGCCCTCGTGCCCCTGCTCGGCGGCGACCTCCTGCTGCTCGTCAAGCCGCAGTTCGAGCTGCAACCGATCGACATCGGCAGCGGCGGCAAGGTCAAGAATGCGTCGGCCTACGGCCACGCCGAGAAGCGCCTGCGCAAGGCCTGTGGCGCGATCGGCCTCGACGTGCTCGACTGGTTCGACAGCGCCACGAAGGGCAGCGAAGGCGCACGCGAGTTCTTCATGCGCACCGTGCGCACTGCGCCGCAAGGCACGACGGCATGACGCTTCGCCTGCCGGTTCCCGTCAGCTTCGAGTTCTTTCCGCCCAACACGCCGGTCGGCAGCGACAAGTTGAAGACCGTGGTCGGTGAGCTCGCCGAGGTCGATCCGGATTTCTTCAGCGTCACCTTCGGTGCCGGCGGCTCGACGCGCGACAAGACGCTCGCGACCGTTGCCGACATCGCGGCGCTCGGCCAGCAGGCAGCGCCGCATCTCTCGTGCGTCGGCTCGACGCGCGAAGGCATCTCGGCCATCCTCGACACCTACCGGGCCCGCGATATCCGTCGCCTCGTCGCCCTGCGCGGCGATCTGCCGAGCGGCACCGCGACCGCAGGCGAGTTCCGCTATGCCGCCGAGCTGATCACCTTCATCCGCGAGACGCAAGGCGCGGATTGGCACATCGAGGCCGCGGCCTATCCCGAGTACCACCCGCAGCAGCGTTACGCCAAGCGCGACCTGCAGCACTTCGCGGCCAAGGTGAGGGCTGGCGCCGACTCGGCGATCACCCAGTTCTTCTTCAACGCCGACGCCTACTTCCACTTCGTCGACGAGGTGCGTGCGCTCGGCGTCACCGTGCCGATCGTGCCGGGCATCATGCCCTTCCACAACTACGCCCGGATCGCCCAGTTCGCGGCCCGCGACGGCATCGAGATCCCGCGCTGGGTGGCGCTGAAGATGGAAGGCTTCATGGACGACACCGCTTCGATCCGCGCCTTCGGCATCGACGTCGTGGCGCAGATGGCGCGCCGGCTGATCGAGGGCGGCGCCCCGGGGCTGCACTTCTACACACTGAACCAGTCGGCGCTGGCGCTGGAGATCTGCCGGCGGCTCGCGCCCGTGGCCGCCTAGTCGCGCTGGTACATCACGCCGTCTTCGGTGAGGAGGGCGTCGAGCGGGAGGTCGTCGGGGCTGGCGCGCAGCATCGGCAGGAAGCCGTGGGTGTAGCTCACGCCCACCGTCACGGGCCGCGGCGTCAGTGCCCGCAGCGTGCGGTCGAAGAAGCCACCACCGTAACCGAGGCGCACCCCGCCCGGCCCATAGCCGAGGCACGGCACGATCAGCATCTGCGGCAGGAACTCCTCGGTGCCCTTGGGCTTGGGGATGTCGTAGGCATCGAGCTCGGTCTCGCAGCCTGGATACCAGACATGGAAGCGCAGCGACTCGGTGTCGCGGTGCGCGACCGGCAGGCCGATCCGGCGCATCGGTCCGGATGCGTCGCCTTCGGTCCAGCGGTAGAGCGCGGGCAGCGGATCGAACTCACCCTTGATCGGCCAGTAGGCTCCGATCGATGTCTCCTTGCGATCGACGAGCCAGACCCGGAGCGTCTTCTGCAATGCAACCGCGCGTTCGAGCCGGTCAGGCAGTGCCTGGCGCGCGGCGACGAGTTTCTTGCGCAGCGCGTCGAGTTCGGGATTGGCAGTCGGTGGCGTCATCGGCAGGGTTCCCAGCGCGGGCCTCGCTGCCGCGAAGGGCGTCAGCGGCTATGGCCGGCCGATTGTGCAAGAGGCGGCGGCGGCGGTGGCCGGCTCGGCGTGTCGCAAGCGCCTCGCCACGGCGCGGACCGAATCGACCGCACGGGCCCGCGCCGATCGCGGTTGCCAGGTGACGCGGGCGGGCTGGCCCTCGCTCCAGCCTTCGATCATGGCTTCGCCCGAGGCCGGCACGCGCACCGCCTGGCCGGCATCGATGAAGACGTCGTCAGGCACGCCGGCACGCGTCAGCCAGACCCGGCCGGAAAGGACGGAAAGCTCGCCGCCGTTGCTGCCGAGCGGCAGCACCTGACCGGCGGGGAGTCGGTGGCCCTGTCCCTGAACGAGGTTGGAAAGCGCGCAAAGCTGTTGCGAATTCATCATGTATCTTCAAAAGTACTGCGTCGCTATCATCGTCTTCCAGCCTCTGGAAATCCAATGACGTCGGTGCCTGCATTGATGCGCCTTGAGCATGAATAGTCGCAGTCGCCGACCGCTGTCGCTGACCCATCTGCGTGCCTTCGAAGCCGTCGCCCGCACCCTGAGCTTCGGCGCCGCCGCGGTCGAGCTCCATGTCACGCAATCGGCGGTCAGCCGCCAGATCAAGGGCCTCGAGGACGAGCTCGGCGCGCAGCTTTTCGTGCGTGGCACGCGCCACGTTCAGATCGCACCCGATGGCCTGGCGCTGCTGCGCACGGTCGAGCCCCTGCTCGGCCGGCTCGACCAGAGCGTCCAGCAGATCCGACGATCGCGCAGCCGGCAGCGCGTCAGCGTCACCACCTTCGCGTCGTTCGGCTCGCTCTGGCTGCTGCCTCGCATCGAGGCGTTCCAGCGCAGCTTTCCGGCGGTCGACGTTCGCGTCTCGGCGCACGACGCCCTGGCCGACCTCGACGATCCCGAGCTCGACCTCGCGGTGCGCTATTGCAGCCCGGGCCAGGTCGGCGCCGGTGGCGTCCATCTGTTCGACGAAACGCTGACACCGGTGGTCAGTCGCAGCCTATGGGAGCAGATCGGGCACGGCACGGCGCCGCCGCTCGCCTCGGCCGCCGACCTCGCCGGCCACACGCTGCTCGAGGAAGACGACAACCGGCCGAGCACCGAATACCTGAGCTGGCGCCACTGGCTCGAGCGCCATGGCCAGGGCACGCTGCAGCCACAGAGCTGGCTCTACCTGAACTTCACCTATCAGCAGGTCCAGGCCGCGCTCGCCGGCCACGGCGTGGCGCTCGGCCGCGTGGCGCTGGTCTACGAGGCCCTGCAACGCGGCGAGCTGGTCGAGCCGTTCGGCGCCGCCGGCCGGATCGGCAGCCCGTTCTCGTACTGGATGGTGGGTGCGCCGGCGAGCCGGGCCCGCCCGGAGGTGATGCAGTTCTGGGATTGGGTCGAGACGGAAGCGGCAGCGACCCGCGCCGCCGTCGGCGCCGGGCCGGTGCCGGCCTGATCAGCGCACGCCGAGCTCGGTGACGATGAAGCTGAGTGGGATGTCGTGCGGCCTCGCTGCAAAGGTGGCCAGATCGACTTCCGACTGCGACCAGGCGACGCCGACGGCCACCACCTGCGGCTGCGCCGCCAGCCAGCGGTCGTAGTAGCCACCGCCGTATCCGAGCCGATGCTGCAAGGCCGTGAAGCCGACGCAGGGCACGACGACGACGTCGGGCAGCACCGGCGGACCGCTGCCGGTGCCGATACCGCACTCGTCGGCCAGGGCCGGCCGGGTGCCGTCCCACTGCCTGAATTCCATCGAGCGGGGCGACCGCCGTGCAAAGGGCAACGCCAGCACGAGTTTGTTAAAGCCCGCGTCGTCAGCGACCACGGCGGCTGCGTTAAATTCGGATGGAAAGGGGCTGTAGAGGCCGAGGCACTCGGGCGCGAGGCGCAGCAAGACATCTCGGAGCACGACGCCCAAGGCCTTTGTTGCCGCTTCGTGGGCGGGCGAGGCGATGTAGGCATTGCGCTCGGCAAGCAGGCGGGCGCGCAAGGCGGCCCGCGCCTGCTTCGCGGCAGCATCCACTTCACCCGCTCCGGAACCGGAATTCATGACCTCATCAGACCCTTCATCGGACCCACGCGCGTGACGACTTCTGCCTCGACCGGATCAGTATATGAGGCGCCCCGACGCGGGCATCCTGCGGCCACCTCGCATCGCGGAGGCAGCTCGATGGCCATCGTTCTGGCCCTGCTGCTCGCGACCTTCGCCCTGCCGCAGATCGCTTTCGCCCAGCATTTCGAAACCACCGTGATCGACGCCCGCGACGCCCTGCGCAAGGGTGACCGCAACCGGCTCGCTTCGCTGCGCGCCCAGGCGGCGGCAGAGAAGAACCCGTTCGCGATGTGGGTCGACTACTGGGAGCTGCGAAACCGGCTCGGCGAGGTGCAGCAGCCCGAGTTCGCGGCCTTCGCACAGCGCTGGAACGACACCTACGTCGAAGACCGGATGCGCAACGACTGGCTGCTCGAACTCGGCCGCCGCCGCGACTGGGTCAATTTCGCCGCCGAGTACCCCCGCTTTCGCATGAACGACGACCGCGAGGTCACCTGCTACGCGCTCCTCACCGACCAGCTCGCCGGCAAGGATGTCAAGGCAGGCGCCCTCGCCGCCTGGACTGCGCAAAAGGACGACGACAACGGCTGCGCCTTGCTGGCCGCGACGCTGCGCGAGGCGCGGCTGCTGAGCAATGCCGAGCTCTGGACCAAGGCACGCCTGAGCATGGATGCCGGCAAGTGGAAGGGCGCTCGGCAGGCCGCGGCGCTCGTCTCCGAGAACGCCGCAGTCGCCGTCGCCGAGCTCTCCGACTCGCCGGCCCGGTACCTCGCGAAGAAGGCTTCGACCGCCACCCGTACCGACGCCGAGCTGGCGACGCTCGCGCTGTCGCGCCTGGCCAGCAGCGACTTCGAATCGGCTGCCGGCCTGCTCGCGCAGCGCTGGGAAAAGGCCCTGCCCGGCGACCTCGCCTCGTGGGCCTGGGCGAGCGTGGCCAGACAGGCGGCGATCAAGCTGCAGCCCGAAGCCGCCGACTATTTCCTGCGTGCCGGCCGGGCTCTCGGCAAGGGCGGGCGCGAGATCGAGTTGCCCGACGACACGCTGGCCTGGAAGGTGCGCTCGGCGCTGCGCGCCGACAACGGCAGGCCGCGCTGGCAGACCGTCGTGCAGGCCATCAATGCCATGTCTCCGGCCGAGCAGAAAGACGCCGCCTGGGTGTACTGGAAGGCGCGTGGCCTGCAGGCGCTGGCCAAGGATTCGCAAGACGGCGACGCCCTCGTCGCCAGCAGCCGCGAGTTGCTCGCCGGCATCTCGTCGCAGCTCAACTTCTATGGCGCGCTCGCCGCCGAGGCCCTGGGCCAGCCGCAGCCGTTGCCGCCACGGTCCGCACCGCTGACCGTCGCCGAGCACGACGCGCCGGCATCGCAGCCGGGGCTGGTTCGAGGCATCACGCTGGTCGCCATCGGCCTGCGCAGCGAAGGGGTGCGCGAGTGGAACTACTCGATTCGCGGCCTGAGCGACCGCGAGCTGTTGGCCGCGGCCCAGTACGCCTGCGAGCGCGAAGTCTGGGACCGCTGCATCAACACCAGCGAAAAGACGCGCGCCGAGATCGATCTCGAGCAGCGCTTCCCGACCCCGCACCGCAAGGAAGTGACCGCGCACGCGCGCGCGATCGGCCTCGATCCGGCCTTCGTTTACGGCCTGATCCGCCAGGAGTCTCGCTTCATCATGGACGCGCGCTCGGGGGTCGGTGCCTCCGGCCTGATGCAGCTCATGCCGGCGACGGCGAAGTGGACGGCGAAGAAGATCGGCCTGCCCTACACGCCCGCGTCGATTGCCGACCGCGACACCAACCTGCGCCTCGGCAATGCCTACCTGAAGCTCGTGCTCGACGACATGGGAGGCTCGCAGGCGCTGGCCGCCGCCGCCTACAACGCCGGCCCGGGCCGGCCACGCAAGTGGCGCGACGGCCCGTTGCTCGACGCCGCCGTCTGGGTCGAGAACATCCCCTTCGCCGAGACGCGCGATTACGTCAAGAAGGTGCTTTCCAACAGCACCTACTACGCTGCCCTGCTCGGCGCCAAGGGCACCGCCATCCGCTCGCGGCTCGGACGCAGCATCGGCCCGCTCGACCCCAGTTCACCTCTGCCCGAAAAGGACCTGCCCTGACATGGCGATGCGAATGAACCGGATCCTTGTTCTCGGCGCCACCGGTTTCGTCGGCGGCAGCGTCTGCGAAAAGCTGGTCGATCGCTCCGGCGGCGCCGGTGGCCGCATCCGCGTCGCCACCCGCCGCATCATGCGGGCCCGCCATCTCCAGCTCCTTCCCACCATCGAGGTCGCCGTCGGCGACGTTCACGACGACGCCCGGCTCGCACGCATGCTCCGCGACACCGACGCCGTGATCAACCTCGTCGCCATCCTGCATGGCAGCGAAGCGGCGTTCGAGCGTGTCCACGTTCGACTGCCCGAGCGCCTGGCCGCTGCGTGCAAGGTGGCCGGCGTGCGCCGCGTCGTGCATGTGAGCGCACTCGGCGCCGCAACCGATGCGCCGAGTCGCTACCTGCGCTCGAAGGGCCGCGGGGAGGCGGTGCTGAAGGCGTCGGGGCTCGACGTCACATTGTTGCGTCCTTCGGTGATCTTCGGCGAACGAGATCGCTTTCTGAACCTGTTCGCGCGGCTGCAATCGATCTTTCCGGCGATGCCGCTCGGCGGTGCCGAGGCACGTTTCCAGCCGGTCTGGGTCGACGACGTCGCCAGTGCGGTCGCGGCCGTGCTCGACGACCCCTCGACGATCGGCACGACGATCGAATGCACCGGGCCGACCGAGTACACGCTCAAGCAGCTTGTCGAGAGCGCCGGCCGCTGGTCGGGGTCGCCCCGGCCGGTGTTCGCGCTGCCGTCGCTGTTCGCCCGCCTCCAGGCCTTCGCCATGGAAATGCTGCCCGGCGAGCCGCTCATGTCACGCGACAACCTCGACTCGATGAAGGTCGCCAACGTCGCGTCGGGCAAGCTGCCCGGCCTCGATCGCCTCGGCATCGAGCCGACGCCGCTCGAGACCATCGCACCGCGCTACCTCGGCCACGTCTCGGGCGAGGCCAGGCTCGAGGCCTGGCGGGCCCGGGTCGGCCGCACCTGAGGGAAGATGATGAAGCTCTACATCGGCAACAAGAACTACTCGTCGTGGTCGCTGCGGCCCTGGCTGCTCATGACCCACGCCGGCATCGACTTCGAGGAAGAGAAGTTGCGGCTGTCATGGGTCGACGATTCGCCGTTCAAGCGCGCACTCCACGCCATCGCGCCCACCGGCCGCGTGCCGCTGCTCGTGGACGACGGCTTTGCGATCTGGGACTCGCTGGCCATTGCGGAATACCTCGCCGAGAAATTCGCGGCCAAGCGGCTCTGGCCGACCGACCGGCTCCAGCGCGCGCGTGCGCGCAGCCTGTGCGCCGAGATGCATTCGGGCTTCGTCGACCTGCGCACCCACTTCGGCATGAACATCGAGGCCGATCTCGGCGATGTCGGCAAACGCCTGCTCGCCGAGCGACCTGCCGTGGCGCGCGACCTCGCCCGCATCGACGCCATGTGGGGCGAAGCCCTCGCGGCCAGTGGCGGCCCCTTCCTCTTCGGCGACTTCAGCATCGCCGACGCGTTTTTTGCGCCGGTGTGCTCGCGTGTGGCCACGTTCCACCTGCCGCTCGGTGCGCGCGCGGCGGCCTATGGCGAGCGGATCCGCGCCTTGCCGGCCTTTGTCGCCTGGGCGCAGGCGGCTCGCGCCGAGCACGACTTCGTCCTCGAGGACGAGCCCTACCGAACGCGCTGACGCTGCCGCGTGCGCTCCTACATCGTCGGCGGTGCCGTGCGCGACCGGCTGCTCGGTCTGCCGGTACAGGACCGCGACTGGGTCGTCGTCGGCGCCACGCCGGAAGCCATGCTCGCCGACGGCTACACGGCTGTCGGCGCCGACTTCCCGGTCTTCCTGCATCCGCAGACGAAAGAGGAATACGCGCTCGCCCGCACCGAGCGGAAGACGGCGCCGGGCTACCGCGGGTTCGAGGTCCACGCCGCCGCGGAGGTCACGCTCGAAGAAGATCTCCAGCGCCGCGACCTGACCATCAACGCGATGGCCGAAGAGAGCAGCGGCAGCCTTGTCGACCCGTGGGGCGGCAGTCGCGACCTCGCCGCGAAGGTGCTTCGGCATGTGTCACCGGCGTTCTCCGAGGACCCCGTCCGCATCCTTCGCGTGGCCCGCTTCGCGGCCCGCTTCGCCGACTTCACGGTCGCACCCGAGACCTTCGTGCTGATGCGCGGCATGGTCGACGCCGGCGAGATCGACGCGCTGGTGCCCGAACGCGTCTGGCGCGAGGTCTCGCGCGGCCTCATGGAGCGCGCGCCCTCGCGGATGTTCGGGGTGCTTCGCGAGTGCGGCGCGCTGGCCCGCGTGCTGCCGGAGGTCGATCGGCTGTTCGGCGTGCCGCAGCGGGCCGACTACCACCCCGAGGTCGACACGGGCGTGCACCTGATGATGGTGCTCGACATGGCGGCCCGGCTCGGCGCCAGCCTCGCGGTGCGCTACGCCTGCCTCGGCCACGACCTCGGCAAGGGCACGACACCTGCCGATGTGCTGCCGCGCCACACCGGCCACGAGGAGCGCAGCGTGCGCCTCGTGCGCGCGCTCAGCGAGCGGCTGCGCGTCGACAACGCCTGTAGTGCGCTGGCCGAAACCACGGCGCGCGAGCACGGCAACATCCACCGCAGCAACGACTTCAGCGCCGCGGCGATCGTGCGGCTGCTCGAGCGATGCGACGCGATGCGCCGGCCCGACCGCTTCGCCGAGCTGCTGCTGGCCTGCGAGTGCGACGCCCGCGGCCGTCTCGGGCTCGAGGAGCGGCCCTATCCGCAGCGGCCGCGCCTGCTCGAAGCCTTGCGCCTGACGACAGCGATCAACGCGACCGCCGTCGCCCAAGACGCCACCGCCCGTGGCCTCGCCGGCCCGGCCATCGGCGCGGCCATCCACGCGGCGCGCGTCGAGGCGCTGCGCGGTGTCTGCTCCGGCTCCTAGAGGAAACGCGCGACGAGGAGCCCGATCAGGCCGATGACGACGCTGCTCGCGAACGGCAGGAACACGTTGCGTCCGAACAGGCGAAAGCGCACGTCGCCGGGCAGCCTGCCGAGGCCGAGCTTCTCGAGCCACGGCCCGAACGCGCTGAAGACAAGCAGCGCCACGAAGACGATCAGGAGCCAGCGGATCACAGCGGTCGCTCGGGAATCGTCGGGTCGTCAGAGCCGGTGCCGACGGTCGCCGCTGGCGAAGCCGATCGGCTCGAAGTCGACGCCGCGAGCAAAGGCGAGCACCTTGAACAGCTCGCCCATCTCGTGCTCGTTGACCAGCTTCATGGCGTCCGACCGCTGCCGCGGGCCTGCTGCCGCCAGCATCGCACCGATGCCGCAGTTGAGCAGGAAGCGGCCCTGCGAGATGTAGCCGATGACGTCGAGCCCGGCGTCCTGGCCAGTGAGGGCAAGGGCACTGAAATCCAGGTGCGCCGTGATGTCCTTGGCCCCGACGTCGGCCAGCGGATCGGTGTCGGCGCGATGGGCGCGGTGACACATCAGGGTGCCGCCGGAGCGCTGCGGATGGTAGTACTCGCTCTCCGGGAAACCGTAGTCGATGAAGAACGCGCAGCCATGTTCAAGGCGGTCGGCCAGGGTCGCGACGAAGGCCTCGGCCTGGCCGTGCAGCTCGGTGGTGCTGCCGGCCGGGAACGATCCGGCCTGCGGCGGACGGCGCTCGGTCGGTCGGTCGCTCCAGACGAACCCGCCCGTCGGGCCCGCACTGGCGACGCCGCGGTCGAACCAGCGCTCGCCGTCGAAGTGGACGAGCTCGACCGGCATCGCATCGAGCACCTCGTTGCCGACGACGACGCCGCGCATCGTCGCCGGCAGTTCGTCGACCCACTCGACGCGGCCTGAGAAAGCACGCGTGGCCTCGCGCTGACGCTCGCGCAGCGCGGCCGAGACCTCGACGATGCGGTAGCGGCGGGCACGGTCGCCGAGCGCCGCCAGCAGCCCGGTGGCGAGCGCCCCGGAACCAGCGCCGAACTCCCAGATCTCGTCGCTGTGGCTGGCATCGAGCGCTTGTGCGATCTGTATGGCCAGCGCCTGCGCGAACAGCGGTGAAAGCTCGGGCGCCGTCACGAAGTCGCTGCCCGACTCGGGCATGCGGCCGATGCGCGGGCCGCGTGCGTAGTAGCCGAGGCCCGGCGCGTAGAGCGCCAGCGCCATGAAGCGGCTGAACGGCAACCAGCCGCCGCCTTGTTCGATCACCCGGCCAATGAGCCGCGCGAGAGCCGTCGAGGCACCACCGGCGTCTTGTATTTCGTGCACCGTGTATTGTAGGAATCGAGCCCCGGCGAGCAGGCCGGAACCTTTGCGCTGGCTGCCCTCCAACCACCATGATGAAGATCCTTGCATTGCTCGGAGCCGCGGCCACCCTCGCCGGCTGCGCCTCGCTGAACCACATCGACAGCGACGTCTCGAGCTTCAGCCGATGGCCGAGTGGCCGGGCGCCGTCGACGTACACGTTCGAACGCCTGCCGTCACAGCAGGCCCACCCGCAGCAGGCGCAAATGCTCGAGGACTCGGCCCGGCGCGCCATCGAAGGCGCCGGATTCTCGCCGGTCGGCGAAGGCAAGGCGGCCGATGTCACGGTGCAGGTCGGCGCCCGCATCACGGAGACGGATCGTTCGCCCTTCGACGATCCGTTCTGGTACGGCCGGTACGGCAGCTTTCATCGACCCTTCGTCCATGGCCGCATCGGTCAACCGTTCTGGGGTCCGAGCTGGCGCCGTGGCTGGGGCCCGGGTTTTGATTTCCCTTACTACGAGCGCGAAGTGGCGGTCCTGATCCGTGACCGGGCTTCGGGGCAGCCGCTCTACGAAGCGCGAGCCCAGACCGAGGGCAACACGGCCGGCCTGGCGAACGTCCTGCCGCACATGTTCGAGGCATCGCTGAAGGACTTTCCTCTCGGCAGCACCACGAACCCGCACAGGGTGGTGATTGATCCGGCGAAGTAGTCAGTCAGCAGCCGCAGCGGTGCTCAGGTGGCCTCGGCAGCGAGTTCTCGCAGCGACGTCTCGTATCCCTTGAGCTTTTTCGCGGCATCACGGCGCTGGCCTGGCGACGTGGCGTTGTGCAGCGTCGCCGCGAAGGCGCAGTTGTAGGCGACGAGTCGCTCCGAATACACCCGGTACGGCTCGCGCGGCGAGCGGTCGAGGCGGCGCACGTAGGCACGGATCTGCGCCTCGGCGTCGTCGCGGCGAGCCCCGGGTGCCGACAGATTTCGCATCAAGGCGAGGGAATCTCGCTGGCGGCGCAGACGCTCCGAATAAGCCAGCTCGGCATCGAAGGGTGAGGCCGCGACCGAGCGCACGACCAGCTCACGCTGGGTCGCGTCGAGATCGCCGTAGAGCATCTGGGCACGGTCGGTCGCGCGCTTGACGGCTTCGCGGCTGCGCTTTTCAGGATTGCGCTGCACATACTCGTCGCGGTACTCCTCGTTGCGCTCCTTGTAGCGCTGTTCGACGTTGACGATCTGCGCCGGCGCCAGCGTCGGCAAGACGTCGGCAATCGTCGGCAAGGCGCGTTCGAGTGCGACGTCGATGCGGCCGCGGATCTCGGTGGCCCAGCCGCACATGCGCTCCGGCGTCGAATCGAGGAGCACCTCCGCCGAGGCGCGCGCGAGCAGGTCGGCATAGTCGGGCAACTGAGTGCGCCGGTTCCAGGCGAACCATTCATCGAGCGCGGTGCGCACGCGCAGCGACTGGGCATCGTCGAAATCGACGTAACGATCGAGCCAGCGAAAGGCGAACGGGCTGGCCTGGCCATAGCCGACCTTGATCAGGCTGCAGCCACCCAGAACGGTGGCGACCACGAGCGCCAGCGTCGCGATAATCGAGGTTCGGAGACGGCAGCTTGACAAGGCGAATTTCGGCATGGCATTGAACATCGTGATCATGGCGGCGGGCAAGGGAACGCGGATGCGTTCGCTGCGGCCCAAGGTACTGCACACACTCGCGGGCCGGCCTTTATTGCAGCATGTTCTCGACGCTGTCGACGGCCTGGGGGCAACTCGAACGGTCGTCGTCACGGGCCACGGCGCGGAGGCGGTCGAGCAGCGGCTTCGGGGTGACGGCCTGACGTTCGTGCGCCAGCAGCCGCAGCTGGGCACCGGTCACGCGCTGCAGCAGGCCGCGCCGCAGCTGGACGACGGCGACGAGCATGGCGTGACGCTGATCCTCAACGGCGATGTGCCGCTCGTTCGCACGGAGACGCTTTCTGCGTTGGTGGCCGCCTGTGCGGGCCGGCGCCTCGCACTGCTGACGGTGCACCTCGACGACCCGCGCGGCTATGGCCGCATCGTTCGTCGCGGCGCTGATGCGGTCGCTAACGGAACGCACGCGGCCGATGCGCCCATCGACGCCATCGTCGAGGAAAAGGACGCGACGGCGCCACAGCGCGCCATCGGCGAGGTCTACACCGGCGCCATGGCCGCGCCGACGCGGGCCCTGAAGCGCTGGCTCGCCGCGCTTCGCAACGACAACGCTGCGGGCGAGTACTACCTGACCGACGTGGTCGCCATGGCCGTGGCCGAAGGCATCGCCGTGACCGCCGTCGCGGCCGCCAGCGAGACCGAGGTGCTCGGTGTCAACAGCCCGCTGCAGCTCGCCGATCTCGAGCGTCGGCATCAGCTCGCAATTGCCGAACGACTGATGAACGAAGGCGTTCGACTCGCCGATCCGGCCCGCCTCGACGTCCGCGGTGAACTCATCTGCGGCAGCGACGTCGAGATCGACGTCGGCTGCATCTTCGAGGGCCGCGTCGAGCTCGGCGACGGCGTGCGCGTCGGCGCCTATTGCGTGGTCCGCAACGCCGCCGTCGCCGCCGGCGCCACGTTGCGGCCCTACTCGCACATCGACGGCGAGAGCCTCGGCGCGCGCGTCGGCGCCGGCGCCATCGTCGGCCCGTTCGCCCGGCTGCGTGGCGGCGCCGTGCTCGGCGAGAACGTCCACATCGGCAATTTCGTCGAGGTCAAGAACGCCACGCTCGCCGCGGGCGCCAAGGCCAACCACCTCGCCTACATCGGCGACGCCGACCTCGGCGAGCGCGTCAACTTCGGCGCCGGCGCCATCACTGCAAACTACGACGGCGCCCACAAGCACCGCACGACCATCGGCGCTGACGCCCACATCGGCAGCAACTCGGTGCTGGTGGCGCCGGTCGAGATCGGAGTCGGCGCCACCATCGGCGCCGCCTCCACGATCTCGCGCGATGCGCCGGCCGGCCAGCTCACCGTGGCCCGCGCCCGCGCCGTCACGCTGGCCGGCTGGAAGCGCCCGACGAAGGGCTGAACGCGGCAGGGTCGCCGGGCTCGCCCGGTGCAGCGTCGGCCGCAATCACGGCCAGGCAGAGGTCGGCCCAGGCCTTGGCCTTCTCCTCGGGATGACGCAGCAGGAACGCCAGCGGGCAGGTCACGACCACGGCAATGCCGGCATGCATGTGGCTTCGGCCGCGCAAGGCGCCGAGCGGCTCGTCGGTCGAGAGCAGGGCCTGCGCGGCGCTGCGGCCGAGGGCGACGATGCAGCGCGGCCGAACCGCCGCCACGGTGACTCGCAGCCTCTCGCCGACTCCGGCGTCGGCCGCGGCGCCGGCCGGGCGGTCGGCGAGCGCCAGCACCGCGGCACGATGAGCCCGCATCGGTGCATTGCGGGCGACTCCGATGGCGCGCAGCATGTTGTCCAGCAGCTGGGCCTGCACCTCGTCAAGCGGCTCGCCGACGAAGAGCCAGTCGGCCGCGGCGGGCGCCGCGACCGAGGCGACCGATGGGCTCGCTGCGATCGGAACCGCGCCTCGGACGTCGGCTCGGGGGTCGGCAACGGTGGCGGTACCTGCGACTTCGACGGTCTCGACCGCGCTCTCGACGGCCACGTCGGCCGGCAGATCGGCCGCGGCGGAGGTCACCGTTTCGCGCTCCCACAGCCGCACGCCCATCGCCGCGAGCATGGCGCGCTGTCGCTCAGTCCAGCGCATTCCGGACGTCGTTCGTTGCGATGTCGAGCGTCATGACGACGGCGTGTTCGCGCCGCGAGGCCGGCGCCGGGTAGTAGTCCTTGCGCAGGCCGACTTCGCGAAAGCCGAGGCGCAGATAGGCAGCGCGGGCGTGGCCGTTGCTCTCGCGCACCTCGAGCCAGAGCCGTTCGGCGCGGGTCTCGTGGCACACCTGCGCGAGCTCGTCGAGCATGCGGCGGGCGTGGCCGCACCGCCGCGACTCCGGCACGACGGTGATGTTGAGCAGATGCATCTCGCCGGCTCCGGCCAGGGCGACGCAATAACCGATGAGCTCGCCGCTGGCACGCTCCAGCGTCCACGCCGTGTAGCCCGACGCGAGCGAGTCGACGAAGTTGCCGCGTGTCCACGGAAACGGGTAGACCTCGGTCTCCAGCACCATCACGCCGTCGAGCGAGTCGACGGTCATGGGCCGCAGCACCTCGGCTGCGAGATCCAACTGGGCACTCATGAACTCGCCAGCGTGGCGGCAGCCCGCGCCGCGCGTTCGACCGTGGTCTCGGCGACCTTGTCGCGCACGTAGAGCGGCAGCGCCAGCGCCGCATCGACGGCCTCACCTGCGTGCCACGCGGCCTCGGCGAGGGCCAGTATCGAGAGCGCGTCGGAGGTCACCTGCGGAGCCAGGACGGCGGCGCCGGTCGAGAGGCGATCGGCGTGGACGCGCAAGGCGTCGCCCGCGATCGCCGACGGCGGCTGGTCGTGCCAGCGCCGCGTCAGTGCGTCGGCGTCGGTCAGCATCGGCGCCACATGTACGGTCCAGAGGCCGTCCGCGTATTCGTACTCGGCAGCGTAGATCTGCGCCATCCGTGCGTCGATGACCGTCCAGACCCGAAAGGCGTCGGCGCCGGCGCGCGCCTGCTCCGCCACGGCGAGCAGGTTGTCGATCGGCAGCACCGGCTTGTCGGCCCCGAAAGCAAGCCCTTGCGCCACCGAGCAGGCGGTACGCAGGCCAGTGAATGCCCCAGGGCCGCGGCCGAAAGCGATGGCGTCGAGATCGGCCAGCGTCAGGCTGGCTTCACGAAGCAAGGCAAGAATCGCCGGGATCAGCGTTGCCGACGATTTCGCGCCGCCCTCGCCCGCGTGCGACCAGGTGCGGTCGCCGTGCCGGAGCGCGATCGTCAGGCGCTCGGTCGCGGTGTCGAAAGCGATCAATGTCGTCATGCCGGAACGAGTTTAGCGGCGCCTTTGCAAGCCGACCTGCGTGCGATCATCGACCGATGAAGCCTTGTCCAGACCGCGCATCGACCGCTGCCGCGGCGGCCCTGTGGATCGTGCTCTGGGCCAGCCCCGGGGCCTCGGGTGTGGCCGTGGCGGCGCCCGCGCGGGGCGCCGTCGAGCTGCACGCCTTGCCGGCTTCCGTGGACGCGGCGCTGGCTCGCGGCGGCGTTCCGCGCGAGGCCATGGTGGCCTGGGTCCAGGAGGTCGACTCGGCCCGACCGCGGTTGGCATGGCAGGCTGACAAGCCGGCCAATCCAGCGTCGTTGATGAAGCTCGTGACGACTTTCGCCGGCCTCGAACTGCTCGGCCCGGCGTTCACCTGGGCCACGCCGGTGTGGCTGCAGGGTCCGGTCGTGGCCGGGGTTCTGAACGGCGACCTCGTCGTCAAGGGAAGCGGCGATCCGAAACTGGTGCTCGAGCGGCTCTGGCTGCTGATGCGACGCGTCCAGCAGGCGGGCGTGCGCGAGATCCGCGGCGACATCGTCATGGACCGCAGCGCGTTCGAGCCCGGCGAGACCGACCCGGCCGACTTCGACGGCGAGCCGCTGCGCCCGTACAACGCCGGCGCCGACGCCCTCCTCCTCAACTACCGCGCCGTCGTCATGACGTTCGCGCCCGACCCGGGCCACGGCATCGCCACGATCGGAACCGATCCGCCGCTCGCCGGCATGCGCGCCGATCTCACCGTGCCGCTCGTCGCCGGCCCATGCGGCGACTGGCGTGCCGCCCTGAAAGGTGACTTCACCGACCCGACCCGGCTGCGCTTTACCGGCGCCTACCAGGCGGCGTGCGGCGAGAAGGTCTGGGCCGTCGCCTATGCCGACCCGAAGCGCTACAACGAACGCGCGCTCGCCGGCATGTGGCAGGAAGAGGGCGGCCGCCTGGCCGGCTCCGTGCACGACGGCATCGCGCCGACCTCGGCGCCGAGCTTCGAGCTGCGTTCGCCGGCGCTCGCGGAGGTCGTGCGCGACATCAACAAGCTCAGCAACAACGTGATGGCCCAGCAGCTCTTCCTGACGCTCGGCGCCACCCAGCGCGGTGCCGGCACGCCAGAGTCGGCGCGCGTCGTGCTGCGTCAGTGGCTGCGAGCCCGGGTCGGCGCCCTGGAGCAAGGCGCCGTCATCGTCAACGGCTCCGGCCTTTCGCGCGACTCGCGCCTGAGCGCCGCCCTGCTCGGCCGGTTGCTGCAGGCGGCATGGTCGAGCGCGGTCATGCCCGAGCTGATGAGTTCGCTGCCGGTGGCCGGGATCGATGGCACGCTGCGGCGTTCACGCGGCGTGCCCGGGCGAGCGCATCTCAAGACGGGGTCGCTGCGCGACGTGGTCGGCATCGCCGGCTACGTCCTCGCCGACTCAGGCCGGCGTTACGTCGTCGTCGCCATCGTCAACCACCCGAACGCCAACGCGGCCCGTCCGGCACTCGAGGCGCTGACCGAATGGGCGGCGAGCGATCGCGGCGTGGCGATGACGGTGCCGCAGCCGCCCTGATCAGAACGGGTTGTTCTGCGCCCTCGTCACGGCGAGGCTCCCGAACGACGCCTGACCACCTGCGCTCAGGTGACGGTCGTCGGCCCAGAGGTAGGAGTTCGAGCCCGCCCCGGTGATGAGCGTCAGGTCGCTGCAGTCGAGCACCGACGGCGGCACCTGGGTCGATCGGGTCAGGTCGCAGGCGCCGACCGAGGTGTTGTTGAAGCCATTGAGGCCGTTGTACTTGCCGACCGCCGAGACCAGCTCGTCGAGCAGGATCAGGCCGATGCGGCGCCCATCGTTATAGATGGTGCCGCGCAGCTTGGCGTTGAAGTGCTGCGACAGACGGGTCAGCAGCGCAGCGCGGTCGGTGTCGGTGTGGGCGAGCTTTTCGGCCGCCGCAAACGGTGTGATGCCGACGTCGGGAATGGTCGAGATCAGCACCTTCGAGCCGGCATCGGCCAGGCGATTGACCTGTTCTCCGACGATCACTCCCGCGGCTTCGAGGTTGGCGGTGATCGCGTCTTCGCTGAGCCCCGGGTATTGCGCGTACTGCGCGAGCACGTCGTTCTCGCCGATCACCACGGTCGAGATGTCGCCGTCGCCGATCGACGAGTCGGCCTGCTGGGCGTCGATCTGTGTCGCCAGGTCGGCGGCCTTGGCGCCCAACGCGGCGCGGATCCGGCTCACCGGCGACACCACGGGCGTCGCGCTGTTGTTGCACTGCGGGAAGACAAGGTTGTAGACGCCGGCGACGCGCTGGATCCAGAGCATGTTGATGCGACAGTCGAGCGCCGGATTGGTCGTGGAGACGGTGCCGTTGATACCGTACTTAAGGCCGTTGCCGTTCACGTCGACGATGAGGCTCGTCTCGTCGCCGAAGGCGAGAACCCGCTTCGCCTTGAAGGTCGCGACCTGCTCGCCGCCTCCGCACGCCACCGCGAGCCAGGCGGCAGCGATCACGCCGGCGCCAAGTGCGCATCGGCGCAGATCGATCGATTTCACTGTCATCAGGAACTCCAGGGGGTAACTCGGTTATGCGGCCGCGGCGCGGCGAAGGCGATCACGGACGCCGTCCCACTCGGGGCCTGGCGGCGGCTCTTCGACCCAGATCAGATGCACGCCGCCGAGGTCGAGTTCGCGCAATACCGAAAACAATTCGTGCGCTGCCTGTTCCGGCCGGGCCGGCATGCGCCGATGGGCGACGCCGGTGGCCACGCCCGAGGGCACGGAACGGGAATATACCGCCAGCCTCAACGGCTCGGAGCCGAGCATGTCGAGCGCGATTCGCAACAGCTCGGTCGTCATCAGCCGCAGTCGTGCGCGTGGCGCGTAGTGCGCGGCCAGGGTGCCCGGCGCCGGCACCGATGCCGCTCCCGGCGATGCCAGCGCGACGCCGGCCGCGGCCTCGATCTGCGGCGCCGCGAGGACGCCGGGGCGCAGCAGCACCGGAACGTCGCCGGAGCAATCGACGATGGCCGACTCGATGCCGATGCGTGCCGAGCCGCCGTCGAGGACGACGAGATCGGCGCCGAGCTCGTCGACGACGTGGGCCGCAGACGTCGGGCTGATGCGGCCGAAGCGGTTCGCGCTCGGTGCCGCGATGCCCGGTACGCCGGCGTCGCGCGCCGCCACCAGCAGCGCGTGTGCCACCGCATGCGCCGGGCAGCGCAGGCCGATGGTCGGGTGGCCGCCGGCCGCCGCCGTGGCGACGCCGTGCAGGCGCTTGACGATCACGGTCAGGGGGCCGGGCCAGAACGATTCCATGAGTCGTTCAGCCACGGTCGGAATGCCGGCCGCGAAGTGCGACGCGTCATCCCGCTCGGCGACGTGGACGATGAGCGGATGGCCGGCGGGCCGGCCCTTGGCTGAATAAATCCGGGCGACGGCGCGGTCGTCGTCGGCGCGGGCACCGAGGCCGTACACCGTCTCGGTCGGAAAGGCGACCAGCTCGCCGGCCGCGATCAGCGCCGCGGCCCGCGCGATCGACGTGTCGTCGAAGCCATCGAGCAACACGCGTCAGGCCAGCATCAGGCCGAGCCGGCGCGCGGCATCGGCGGCCACGCTCTCGGCGCCCGGTGCAGTGGCCGCGGTGATCGTCAGGTGGCCCATCTTGCGACCGCGACGTGCCTCGGCCTTGCCGTACAGATGCAGATGGGCACCGGGCAACGCGAGCACGGCCGCCCAGTCGGGCTCGCGCGGCGGCGCGGATGCGTCGCCGGCCCACCAGAGATCGCCGAGCAGGTTCAGCATCCGGCACGGCGAATGCAGCCTCGGTGGCAACAGCGGTGCCCCGGTCAGCGTGCGCACCTGCAGTTCGAACTGCGAAAGATCGCAGGCATCGATGCTGTAGTGGCCGGAGTTGTGCGGGCGCGGCGCCATCTCGTTGGCGACGAGAGAGCCGTCGTCGAGCACGAAGAACTCGACGCACAACACGCCGACATAGTCGAGCGATGCAGCCAGTTTCTCGGCCATCGCGATGGCCTGGACTTGCTGCACCGCTGGCACGCATCGGGGCGGCACGCGCGTGACCACGAGGATGCCGTCGCGATGTTCGTTCTCCTGGACCGGCAGATGGACGACGGCGCCATCGCCGCCTCGCGCGACGATGACGCTGATCTCGGCGGCCAGCGGCAGGCGCTTTTCCAGCACACACGTGACGCTACCCAGCGCCGCGAAGGCGGCAGCGAGGTCGGCGGGCGAACCGACGCTGCGCTGACCCTTGCCGTCGTAGCCGAGCCGAGCGGTCTTCAGGATGGCCGGAAAGATATCCGCATCGACCGCGGCCAGGTCGGCCGTGGATTCGAGCACCGCATGCGGCGCACAGGCCACACCCGAGCGCGTGAACGCCGCTTTCTCGGCCACCCGGTCCTGGCAGACAGCGACTGCTGCCGCCGGCGGCGAGACCCGCAGGCGCGACGCCAGCCTCTCCAGCGTGACGGCCGGCACGTTCTCGAATTCGGTGGTCACGGCAGCGCAGCTCGCAGCGAGCCGGTCGAGTGCCGCGACGTCGTCGT
>JBDTCA010000057.1:0-2568 GCA_039923815.1 Caldimonas sp.
TCGCCGATGGCGTCGACCTCGTCCTTGCTGGCGCCTCGTGGGGCGCGCCGACCGGGCTCTCCAGGATCTGCCATCGATGCCTCGATGCGGCGGGCAGCGCGAATCGCGAGGATCTTGCGCACCAGCCCGACCAGCAGCCACACGGTGAGCGCGACGCCGAGGGCGATCGCGGCGTATACGAACGCGACCTCGAGCGCGCTGGCGCCCAGGAACAGGAAGGCGGCAAGAGCCGCGAAGCCGATCACGCTGAGCACGCGCAGGTCGGTCAGGAATCTCCAGAGTCGGTTCATTCAGTCCGGTCGAAGAAGGGCGACGTCGTGGCCGAGGCTGCATTCTCGCCGCAGGCGCAGCGGCTGGAGGAGCTCGCGATCATGCAGAAGTCGCGGCCGGCGCCGCTGCCGGCAAGCCGGCCGCGACCGGCGCCGACGGCAGCACGACGAGCGCCAGGCGCGCGTGGCCATCGCCGACGGTGAGTGCCATGCACGGCTGCTCTGCCGAGCGCGCGACCTCGGCCGCGCAGGCCACCACGAGGAGCGCGCTGACGCCGCCAACGGCTCCGGTGACATGTCCGATGGCGCGGATGTCGTCACCGGCGTCCAGATGCGGGAGGGCATGGGCGGCAGCTCGATAGAACTCGGTCGCGCGTTCGGTGTGCTGGTCGGCGTCGCCGACGAGACTGGCGACTGTGGCTGCGTCGAGCCGGCCAGTGCCGAGCGCCGAATCGATCGCCTGCATCGCCGTCTGCGGGCCCGTCCTGCCCGGCGCGTCGACCGACTTGTCGCGGAGCAGCAAGGCCGGTCGGTGCAGATGCGGCGGCGTCTGGTCGGCATCGGGGGCGGCGGGCCAGTCGGCACCGGCAAGCACGAGTGCGGCGGCGGCCTCGGCAGGGAAATGACCTTTCGGACGTTTCTGCGCGTGATGCAGCAGGCCTGCATTTTCCAGTGACATGACAGCTTCCGCGCTGACCATGCTGTGGCACGCGGCGACGATGACCGGTTCGCTGTGATGCGCGCGTGCCAGCATCAGCATCAGCCGGTCGGCCTGCAGCAGCAGATCTTCGCCGCCGATCGCTTGGGCGTTGAGCGCGAACAGGGTACCGGGCAGCGCTCTGGCGCCGCTTCGCGTCAGCCACTCGGTGGCGACGACGCGGCCGAGCTCCTGCTCCAGCGCGTTCCAGGCCAACGGCCAGCCGATCAGCACGCGTACGCAGCGCGCGTTGCCGGAATCCACCGGCCTTCCGGACTCTGCCGGCGGATTGGCCGGCTCGGCGACGAGCGCATCGGCCCAAGGCGCAAGCGCGTCGACGGCATCGGCCAGCGGTGCACGCAGGGCCGCGAGGGCGCGCCAGGCGTGCTCGGAGATTTCGAGATCGCCCCATTCCGCGTGCTGGCTACGCAGGGCGGCGACATGCAGCTCGGCGTCGGCCTCGACTTCGACCTGCAGGCCGTCGAGGTCAGCGACCCGGGCCACGAGCATCTTCAGGCCGTCGTCGTCGCGCAGGTCGGCGTCGAGGCCCGGCCGCGGCGTGCCGTCGTGCGCCGCCGACACCAGCTCGCTGGCGCTGCTGCCGGCGGCGCTGACGACGTAGGCGGCCAGCAGCTGCACGGTGGCGTGTCGCTCGGCTTCGTCGCTGTCGGCGGCCGGCGTTGCCGTGACGTTGGCCGCAGCCGACGAGTCAGCGGCGTGACGCGTCGCGCGCTCGTCGACGCCGAGCCAGGCCCACCGGCCCATCAGTGCGATCGCAAACACCGTGATCGGCAACAGACCGAGCTAGACCACGATGTCGCGCGAGCTCATGTCGCGCGAAGTGACCTGCCAGCGCCAGAGCACGACGACCCAGATCACGGAGACGATGACGACAAACAGGGCCAGGCCCTGAAACAGCCGCTTCATCGACCCGATCCCGAGCTTGCTGGCGACAGCTCGGCGCTCAATCGGTGCTGGTCGCCTGCGACGAGATCAACGTCGCTCCGCAAGCCGTCTTGTCGCCGTGCCGCGCCGCCGGCTGGCCGTCGATGATGCAGGTCGGATCACCGGTGGCGATCGTCGTCGTGCCGCGATGGCCCCTCTGCGGACATGTGACCTTGTCGCCGACGCGCGCGATCGCGATGCCACCGACGTCGCTGACGGTGCTGCCCTGGATCACGGTGCCGCCGTGGTCCGTCTTGTCGCCGACGAGGATGAAGGGTCTGCTCATGATTTCGCTGTGCTCGTTGTGGCGGCGCGGCTGGGTGAGAAGCCCTCGCGTCGCAACTCGACATGACCGTAGTCCTTGATGCTGCGCCAGCCCCCGCCCCAGGTCAGGCCAACCGATCGCGACACCTCGCCGTAGGTGGCGTATGCCGCAGCCACCCACGGGTCTTGTTCGGAGATGACGATGCGGCCATCGCGCATGAAGGCGCAGTCGGCGGCCATACCGTACTGGTGATAGCTTTCGCCGGCACCGGCCCGTGTCACGTTGGGGCCGAGCGCCGCCAGGCGAGCCTGCCGCTCGGGACTGCGATAGCCCTCGAGCAGCACCATGTCGATGCCGTGCTGGTCATGCATCAGCTTGAAGACGACGAGCAT
>JBDTCA010000058.1:0-18826 GCA_039923815.1 Caldimonas sp.
AAACCCGCAATTCTAAAGGGCCGATGCGATAATTCGGGTCATGACGATCACCATCAAAAGCGGTACCGACATCGACGGCATGCGGCTCGCCGGCCGCCTCGCCTCCGAGGTGCTGGACCTCCTCACCCAGCATGTGAAACCCGGCACCTCCACCGAGGCGATCGACAAGCTGGCGCACGACCACATCGTCTTCGAGCAGAAGGCGGTGCCGGCGCCGCTCAACTACGCGCCGCCCGGCTACACGCCCTACCCAAAGTCGATCTGCACCTCGATCAACCACCAGGTCTGCCACGGCATCCCGAACGACCGGCCGCTGAAGAACGGCGACATCGTCAACATCGACGTCACCGTCATCAAGGACGGCTGGCACGGCGACACCAGCCGCATGTTCATCGTCGGCGAAGGCTCGATCGCCGCCAGGCGCCTGATCCAGATCACCTACGACGCCATGTGGAAAGGCATCGTCAAGGTCCGGCCCGGAGCCCGGCTGGGCGACATCGGCCATGCCATCCAGGTCTTCGCCGAAGGCCAGGGCCTGTCGATCGTGCGCGAGTTCTGCGGCCACGGCATCGGCACCCGCTTTCACGAGGATCCGCAGGTGCTGCACTACGGCAAGCCCGGTACGCTCGATGAGCTCAAGACCGGCATGATGTTCACCATCGAGCCGATGATCAACGCCGGCAAGCGCGACATCCGCGAAGCCGGCGACGGCTGGACCATCGTCACCCGCGACCGGTCGCTGTCGGCGCAGTGGGAGCACACGGTGCTCGTCACCGACAGTGGCTACGAAGTCATGACCCTGTCCGCGGGCAGCCCGCCGCCGCCCGCCTTCGTCGGCGCGGCCACCTGACGCCGCGAGCCTGACCATGCCGGTCGCCGACGTGCCGGCGCTGCCCGCCCGTCCCGGCGACCTGCGCCTGCGCTTTCGCGACGCCAAGGCGGCGCTGCTGGCGCAGTTCGGGGCGGCGCGGCCGACAGCCCGATCGGCGCTGCGGCTGGTGCGGGCGCTCTCGGCCGAAGTCGACACCACCCTGCACGAGCTCTGGCGCAACGCCGGTCTGGCCGAAGGCGCAGCGCTGGTCGCCGTCGGCGGCTACGGTCGCGGCGAGCTTTTTCCGTATTCCGACGTCGATGTCCTGGTGTTGACGGGCGACGCGCCGGCCGAGTCCGGAAGCGACGCGGAGGCCGGCCGCGACGCCACCGGTCGGTTCATCACCGCATGCTGGGACGCCGGCCTCGAGATCGGATCGAGTGTGCGCACCACGGCCGAATGCGTCGCGATGGCGCTGTCGGACGTGACGGTCCAGACCGCCTTGCTCGAGGCGCGCTTCCTGATCGGCGACCTGCGCGTCTTCAACGGTTTCCAGATCGCCGTCGGCGATGTCATGGACGCCAAGGCGTTCCTGCGCGCCAAGAACCTGGAGATGCAGCAGCGCCACCAGAAATACGAGAACACGCCCTACTCGCTCGAGCCCAACTGCAAGGAAAGCCCGGGCGGGCTGCGTGACCTGCAGACGGTGATCTGGGTCGCCCGTGCCGCGGGCCTCGGCCGGACCTGGCAGCAGCTCGCGCACTACGGCCTCATCACGCCGTTCGAAGTGCGCCAGCTGCAGCGCAACGAGGGCATGCTGAAGCTGATCAGGGCCCGACTGCACCTGATCGCCGGCCGCCGCGAAGACCGCCTCGTGTTCGACCTGCAGACGGCCGTCGCCGAGAGCTTCGGCTATCGGTCTGTGCAGGGCCAGCGCGCCTCCGAGCGGCTGATGCGACGCTACTACTGGGCCGCCAAGGCGGTCACGCAGCTCAACCAGATCCTGATGCTCAACATCGAAGAGCGCGTGGGTGGCCTCCAGAACGCACCGATGCGGCCGATCAGCGACAAGTTTCTCGAGCGCGGCGGCATGCTGGAGGTGGCGAGCGACGATCTCTACGAGCGCGACCCGCACGCCATCCTCGAAACGTTCCTGGTGTATCAGCGGTCGGTCGGAATCAACGGCTTGTCGGCGCGGACGCTGCGCGCCCTCTACAACGCGCGCAACCTCATGGATGCGAAGTTCCGGCACGATCCGCACAACCACGCCACCTTCATGAGCATCCTGAAGGCAAGCCAAGGCCAGACGCATGCCTTTCGGCTCATGAACGAGACCAGCGTGCTGGGTCGCTATCTCTGGGTCTTTCGCCGCATCGTCGGCCAGATGCAGCACGACCTGTTCCACGTCTACACGGTCGACCAGCACATCCTCATGGTGCTGCGCAACGTACGCCGCTTCCTGATCCCCGAGCACGCCCACGAGTACCCGTTCTGCTCGCAGCTCGCCTCCACGTTCCACCGGCCCTGGGTGCTGTACATCGCCGCCCTTTTCCACGACGTCGCCAAGGGCCGCGGCGGTGACCACTCCGAGCTCGGGCGGGCCGAGGTGCGCCGCTTCTGTCGCGATCACGGCGTTGTCGACGAAGACGCCGGGCTGATCGAATTCCTGGTGATGCATCACCTCACGATGTCGCGGATCGCCCAGAAGGAGGATCTCTCCGACCCCGACGTGGTGTCGAGATTCGCCAGCCTCATCGGCGACGAGCGTCGCCTCACGGCGCTCTACCTGTTGACCGTGGCCGACATTCGCGGCACCAGCCCGAGGGTCTGGAACGCCTGGAAGGGCAAGCTGCTCGAAGACCTCTATCGCGTCGCCTTGCGGGCGCTCGGCGGTGCCCGACCCAATCTCGATGCCGAGATCGAGGCCACCAAGCTCGAAGCCCGGCTGCTCCTCAACCTGGCGTCGTTGCCGGGCACGATCGAGGTGCCGCTCTGGCGCACGCTCGAGCTCAGCTACTTCGCCCGCCACGACGCCAACGAGATCGCCTGGCACACGCGCTCGCTGATCGATCTCGTCGACACGCCGGCGGTGGTCGTGAAGGTGCGGCTGAGCCCGCTCGGCGAGGGCCTCCAGGTGCTGGTCTATGCGCCCGATCGACAAGACCTGTTCGCGCGCACCTGCGGTTTTTTCGACAGCGCCAACTTCAACATCCTCGATGCCAAGGTTCACACGAGTGCCACCAGCTATGCACTCGACACGTTCCTCGTCACCAACCCCGACATGGAATCGCAGTACCGAACCCACTACCGCGACCTGATCTCCTACGTGGAGACCCAGCTCGCGATCGCCCTGCGTGCCACCGGGCCGCTGCCGGAGCCGAGCCGCGGCCGGATCTCGCGCCGTGTCCGCTCCTTCCCGGTGACGCCGCGGATCACGCTGCGGCCCGACGAACGGGCCCAGCACTGGCTGCTCGGCGTCTCCGCGAGCGACCGTTCCGGCCTGCTCTACGCGATCTCCCGGGTGCTGGCTCGTCACCAGATCAACCTGCAGCTGGCCAAGATCACCACGCTCGGCGAGCGCGTCGAAGACACCTTCCTCATCGACGGTCCCGCACTGCAGCAGAACAGGATGCAGCTGCAGATCGAGATCGAGATGCTCGACGCCATCGGCTGACCGGGCGCCTGCCGCCCCTGCGCGCACTGCAATCGCCCCCGTCATGTCGCTCTCACCCATCAACGCCACCGACGCGCTGGCCTCGCTCGAAGGCTTCAGCGCCGTGATCGATGCGCGCTCCGAAGCCGAGTACGCGCTCGACCGAATCCCCGGCGCCGTCAACTGGCCTTCGCTGACCGACGCCGAACGGGCGGTCGTTGGCAGCGAGTACGTTCAGGTCTCCCCCTTCTCTGCGCGAAAACGCGGTGCCGCGCTCGTGGCGCGCAACGTCGCCACGCACCTCGAGCGCCACCTTGCCGACGTGCCGCGCGAATGGTCGCCGCTGGTGTATTGCTGGCGTGGCGGCCAGCGCAGCGGCGCCCTGGCCACCGTGCTCGGCCAGATCGGCTTTCGTGTTCGCGTGCTCGAAGGTGGCTATCAGCAGTACCGCCGCGCCGTCGTCGCCGCGCTGGTCGACGCGCCGGCCCGGTTCGACTTTCGCGTCGTCTGCGGTCCGACCGGCTCAGGCAAGAGCCGCCTGCTCGCCGAGCTGGCCCGACAGGGCGCGCAGGTGCTCGACCTCGAGGCGCTCGCCAACCACCGCGGCTCGGTGCTCGGTCTCGTGCCGGGCAGCACGCAACCGTCGCAAAAGCAATTCGACTCGCGCATCTGGAACGCGCTGCGCGGGCTCGATCCGGCCCGTGCCGTCTTCATCGAAAGCGAGAGCAAGAAGGTCGGCGACCTGCGCGTTCCAGAAAGTCTGATCGAGCGCATGAGGGCGGCGCCCTGCCTGTGGCTCGAACTGGCGACCGCCGCGCGCGTCCAGCTGCTGATCGACGACTATGACTTCTTCGTTGCCGACAGCGCTGCGTTCTGCGCCCGACTCGATGCCCTGCGCGTGCTGCGTGGCCACGAGATCGTCGACGGCTGGCAGGAATCGGCACGGGCCGGCCGCACCGCCGAGGTCGTACGCGACCTCCTCACTGTCCACTACGACCCGATCTACCTGCAGTCGTTGCAGCGAAACTTCGCCCAGATCGGCACGCTGGCAACCACGCTCGTCTGGTCGGGAGATCCAGCGTCGCTGGCCGAGGCCGCGAGCGCGGCCATCCGCTGGGTCACACCACGACCTTGAGCATCGCCGGCTGCGTCGTCAACTCGAACATCTCGCCTTTCGACATGATGGTGATCTGGCCGAACTCCTCGAGCAATGCGCGGTACTGCGCTGCAACCTTTCGCTCGTTGCGCTGCAGGTCGTAGAGGCCGCACTCGTTGACGCGGCCGTTCTTCTCGCCGAGCGCCGTGTCCCAGTCGATCTGGTCGGTCAGCGAATACCACGTGAAACCCAGAACCGGAACGCCTCGCCTGCGCATTCGCAGCACGTTGATCCACTGCTTCCACAGCCACGTCGGCGACTGATCGGGGTCGAATTTATTGGTCTCGGTATGCATGACCGGCTTGCGATAGCGCTCGTAGTACTCCTGGGTGAGCTGGTACCAGCCGAGAACGTCTTCGGCCTCGCAGAGTGAACCGTCGGGCAGCTTGATACGCTCGTTGCGGCCGTAGTAATCATTGCCCATCACCTGGTAGCCGGGAGGCTCGCCACGCATGAACCAGTCGTATTCAGCGCGGGTCATGCCGTGGCTGGCCAGATAGATGTAGACGTCGGCGTCGGGCGGGTTCGCGTAGAGCAGGTCGAGGCCGACGAACCGCAGCTTGTTCTTCAGGGCGATTTCAGGCGAAGGCACCGCGGTGGCTTCGTGCGTGTATTCGGCGGACTCGCTCTGCACGATCACGCAGTCGGGCCGGTGCCGTGCGATGCGGTGGGTGGCGAGGATGCTGGCCGCCACGAGATGCTTGAGCGCGTTGACGAAGCCGCGGTCGCTCTTCAGCTGCTCGTTCCAGAGGCCGTCTTTCGCGCTGAGCCTGGCCGTGACGTAGATCTCGTTGACCGGCGTGTAGAAGCGTACCCATGGATAGCGTTTCGCGACCGCCTCCGCGTAGTTCGCGAAGTGCATCGGCAGCTCCGGATTCTGGAAGTTCCCGATCCAGTCGGGCACGCCGAAGTGCAGGAGATCGAGGATCGGCACGATGCCGAGCCGCTTGATCTCGTTCATGACCTCGTCGGCAAAGCTCCAGTCGTAGCGACCCCGTGCGCGATGCACCTTGTGATACGGCAAGCCATAGCGCAGGACCTTCAGGCCCAGCGCCTTGACGAGATGCAGGTCCTTCTTCCAGTTCGCGTAGTGACCGCATTCGAGCAGCTGGTCGCGCCGCGTCCGACCGTGGTCGATGGTCGGGTAGGAGCACTCGATGCCGGTCGCGAACATGAAGTTGCGGGGCGAGCCCGTCGGCAGGCCGCGGCCGTCCTTCCCAGCGGCGCCGCCATGCTGGTCGCCGACGTAGTCGGCGCCACCGGCGCGCTGGATGTGGTCCAGGAAGTGCGGTTGGGTCATGCCGGCGCGCCTTTGTGGCGGGCGATGAAGCGGTCGGCCGTGCGCAGCGACAGCGCCATGATGGTCAGCGCCGGGTTCACGGACAGCGCACTCGGGAAGACCGAGTTGTCGCAGATGTGCAGGCCCGGCACCTCGAAGCTGCGACCGTCGGGATCGACCACGCCGCGCGCGTCGTCGCGGCCCATCCGGCAGGTGCCGGCGACATGGGCGAAGCGGTCGAAGGCCCACGGTTCGCGCGCCCCGGCGGCCTGCCAGATCGAGCGCATCGCGCGCTCGGCGTGCGCGGCCATGCGCTGCTCGTTGGCGCCGGCACTGAAGTGGATGCGGGGCTTCGGCAGGCCGCGACCATCGCGCTCGTCGCTCAGCTCGAGGAAGTTGCCGGCATGGGGAAGGCAGTCACCGAGGACATTGATGCCGGCGATGTGGTCGTAGTGCGCGAGATGCTCGCCGAGCGCCGCCCCGAACACGGCCCGGCCGCTGCGCGCGAGCTGCGTGGCATACGTGAGCGGCATGACGCCGATGCTCTGCAGCAGATAGCCGCCGGCGAAGTCGGTGTCGTCGCCGCGCGGCCGGTGCATGTCTTCCGAGATCAGGCCGCCCGGAATGCCCTTCCACGGATGCGTCGCTTCGTCGAAACGAGCCCAGAGCTGGCGGCCGACGTGGGCCATGAAGTTGCGACCGACCAGCCCGGAGCCGTTCGACAGGCCTTCGTTGAAGAGCAGGAAGCGGGGCGTCTCGATGCCACCACCGCACAGAAAGACGTTGCGGCACTTCTGCCGTCGCTCCTTGCCATCCTGCAGGTAGACGACACCGCTGACGCGGCCCTGCGAATCGCGCTCGATCCAGCGGCCGAAGCATTCGCTGCGCAACTCGGCACCGGCGGCGAGCGCCGGCGGAACGAAGACGACGTCGACGCTGCCCTTGGCGCCCGTCGTGCAGCCGGCTTGGCAGAAACCCCGGTTGCTGCAGGCACGGCGCGCCGACATGCCGGGCGCGGCGTAGTCGCGCGACAGCGCCGCGTTGGCCGCTGCCGAGGTCGTGATGCCGAGCGCCGCGCAGCCTCGCTGCATCAGCTCGGCAGCGGCATTCAAGGGCAGCGGCGGCAGTGGATAGCCGCGCTTGCGGGCCGGCCCCCAGGGGTACGGCGTCGGTCCGCTGACACCGACCAGCGCCTCGACCTCGTCGAAGTACGGCGCGAGCTCGTCGTACGAGAGTGGCCAGTCGCAGCCGACGCCGAAGTCGCTGAAGAGGCGCAGGTCGTCGGGCTGCGGGCGCGGCGTGTAGGCGGTGAAGTGCAGCGTCGAGCCGCCGACGCCGATGCCCGAGTTGTTGCTGCCGAAGGCGATCGGATCGCTGCCGGCGGACAGGCGTTCGTCGGTCCAGAACAGCTTTTCCTGGGCCTTCTCGTCGGTGGCGAAATCGCGGCCGGGCCGCCAGTGGCGACCGGCCTCGAGCGCGACGACGCGAAGGCCGGCGCGCGCCAGCCGCCAGAGCAGCGGGCCGCCCCCGGCGCCGGTGCCGATGACGACAGCGTCGACAACCTCGCTTTCGCCGAAGGAGGCCGGGGCGCGCCTGGTTTCCGGCGGCTTCGGTGACGATGCGGATGACGGTGGATTGGCAGTCGCGGCGGTAGTCGCAGTTGTAGCCGCGGTCGCGGTTGCGGTTGCGGTTGCCCCCGTCGATCCCGGTGCGACCATTGCCGCCACCGGGAGCGACTGTGATTGCCACGGCTCGCGACCGCCGAGGCCGATCGCCTTCCAGCCGGCAGCGTCGGCGAAGCCGAGATGGCCCATCGCGAGCTGGACCGCCGGATGCGGCACGTGCTGACCGGTGACGTCGACCATCAGCATCTCGAACCAGCGGCGGCTGTCGAGGTCGGGCCAGCCCGCGCCCTGCGCGGTGTGGCGAAGCAGTGCGTCTTGCCCGGCGACGTCGAGCGCCGTGAAATCGGGGGCGCCGCGGCTGCGCGCACCGGCGTCGAGATGAGCGAGACCGAGCCGACAGGCCAAGCCATCCGCAGGCATCGCGTCATAGCGCCAGCCCGGTCCGTCGCCCCGGCCGAGGCGGGCTTCGATCTCCATCGCGGCTCGACTTGCGGAGATCGGTGAATCGGGCGGCAGGAGGCGACCGCAGATCGCCACCAACGTCGCCCGCTCGGTGGCGTCGAACATCGACGACGTCGAAACCGTGGCGGCCACAGGCGAGTCGAGTCGCGCCTGCAGCACGGCCCGCGTCGCCGCGGTCACCAGCGGGCTCGCCATCAGCTCGGCGAGCCGCGCCTCTTCAGCCAAGCTTGCCGCCCGTCACCTCGACCAGGGAGCCGGTCATGAAGGAGCCGTCCTGCGACGCCAGCAGCACATAAGCCGGCGCCAGCTCGTCGGGCTGGCCGGGCCGCTTCAACGCGACCTCGTGGCCGAAGTGCTCGACCTCGCTGGCCGGCATCGTGCCGGGAATGTTGGGCGTCCAGACCGGTCCCGGCACGACGCAGTTGACGCGGATGCCGCGCTCGCCGAGTGACAGCGCAAGCGACTTGGTGAACGCGTGGATCGCGCCCTTGGACGCCGTGTAGTCGACCAGCAGCTTGTTGCCGACGATGCCGACGATCGAGCCGGTGTTGATGATGGCCGAGCCTTCGCGCAGGTGCGGCAACGCGGCCTGCGCCATGTGGAAGTAGCCGAAGATGTTGGTCTCGAAGGTGCGCCGGAACTGCTCTTCGGTGATGTCTTCGAACCGCGCCTGCGCCATCTGGTACGCCGCGTTGTTGACGAGGACATCGAGGCCGCCGAGCGTCTTGACGGTCTGCGCCACCGCAGCCTTGCATTGCGCGGCGTCGCGCACATCACCCTGGATCACGAGGCAACGCCGGCCGGGGGTGGCCTCCGCCAGGCGGCGTGTCTCCTCGGCATCGTCGCTGTTCTCGTTATAGAAGATCGCGACATCGGCACCTTCCCTGGCGAAGGCGATGGCCACCGCGCGGCCGATTCCCGAATCGCCACCGGTCACGAGCGCACGTTTGCCTTCGAGCTTGCCCGCCGCTCGGTAGCCCTCGAGCCCGCTCTGCGGCTGCTGGTGCATCTCGGACTGGCGGGCCGGATACGGCAGCTTCTGCGCCCGGATGTCGGCCGCCTTGGGCCGCTCCGGCGCGGCCGTGCTCATCGCGGGTGCTGCTGGAGATAGACCGCGAGCTGCTCCGATCCGCCGATGAGCTTGCCGCCGATGAAGACCTGCGGCACCGTCTGCGCCGAGGCGATGGCGCCGAGCGCCTTGCTGCGGATGGTGTGCGGCAGCGGCACCTCGACGAAGTCGTAGCCGGCCTCGGTGAGCATTTGCTTGGCCTTGGTACAGAACGGGCAACCGTTGCGCGTCAGGATCGCGATCGGCTCCGGCACCCGGGCCTGCGGCGCGAGATAACGAAGCATGGTGTCCGCGTCCGACACCTCGAACGGGTCGCCTTCCTTCTGCGGCTCGAGAAACATCTTCTCGATCTTGCGGTCACGCACGAGCATCGAATAGCGCCACGAGCGCATGCCGAAATTGAGGTCGCGCTTGTCGACGAGCAGGCCCATTGCTTCGGTGAAGGCGCCGTTGCCGTCGGGCAGCAGCAGCACGTTCTCCGCCTCCTGGTCCTTGCCCCACTCTTCCATCACGAAGGGATCGTTGACCGAGACGCAGACGATGCTGTCGATGCCGTTCTTCTCGAACACCGGTGCCAGCTCGTTGTAGCGCGGCAGATGGGTCGAGGAGCAGGTCGGCGTGAAGGCGCCGGGCAGCGAGAACACGATGACGTTCTTGCCGCCGAACAGCTCGGCAGTGGTCACCGTCGCCCAGTCGCCATCGCGGCGGATGCGAAAGGAGACGTCGGGAACCGACTGCCCCTCGCGGTTGGGTAAGGTCTGATCGGTCATGGTGTGATACCGGGAGTTGAGCAGGACGAAATCGGGGCAAGCTGCGCGCCCGCGGCGCAAGCGCAGCAGCTCAGCCCATGTGCAGGCCGCCGTTGACCGAGAAATCGGCGCCCGTCGCGAAGCCCGATTCATCAGAGGCCACCCACGACACCATCGAGGCGATGTCCTGCGGTGTGCCCAGGCGCCTGACCGGGATGCCGGCGACGATCTTGTCGAGCACCTCGCGGCGGATCGACTTCACCATGTCGGTGGCGATGTAGCCGGGGCTCACGGTGTTGACCGTCACGCCCTTGCTCGCCACCTCCTGCGCCAGCGCCATCGTGAATCCGTGCATGCCGGCCTTGGCTGCCGAGTAGTTGGTCTGGCCGAACTGGCCTTTCTCGCCGTTCACCGACGAGATGTTGATGACGCGACCCCAGCCGTTCTCGACCATGTCGTCGATGACCTGCTTGGTGACGTTGAACAGGCTCGTCAGGTTGGTCTCGATCACGGCGTCCCAGTCGGCGCGTGTCATCTTCCTGAACATGCCGTCGCGGGTGATGCCGGCGTTGTTGACGAGCACGTCGACCGGCCCGAGCTCAGCCCGCACCTTCGCGAAGGCCGCCACGGTGGATTCCCAATCGCCCACGTTGCCCACCGACTCGCGAAACGTGTAGCCCAGGGCCGCCTGCTCGGCAAGCCACCGGGCATGGTCGCGGCTCGGCCCGCAGCCGGCGACGACGGAAAAGCCGTCGGCATGCAATCGCTGGCACAGCGACGAGCCGATCCCGCCCATGCCGCCCGTGACGTATGCAAGCTTCTTTCTCACCGTGCCCGTGTGTACGCTTCGATCATCGTTCCACGCACATGGCCACACCCATGCCACCGCCGATGCAAAGCGACGCGATGCCCTTCTTCGCATTGCGCCTGCCCATCTCGTGCAGCAGCGTGACCAGGATCCGGCAGCCCGAGGCGCCAATCGGGTGACCGATGGCGATGGCACCGCCGTTGACGTTGACCTTGCTGGTGTCCCAGCCCATCTCGTTGTTGACGGCGCAGGCCTGGGCTGCGAAGGCCTCGTTGATCTCGAGCAGATCGAGGTCGGCCGCCTTCCAGCCGGCACGCAGCAACGCTTTCTGCGAGGCCGGCACCGGGCCCATGCCCATGAACGCCGGATCGAGCGCCACGGTGGCGTAACTGGCGATGCGGGCCAGCGGCGTCAGGCCGAGCTGCTCGGCGCGCTTGGCGGTCATGACGACAACGGCAGCGGCGCCGTCGTTGAGGCCAGAGGCATTTCCGGCCGTCACCGAGCCGGCCTTGTCGAAGGCCGGTCGGAGGCCGGCGAGCGCTTCGGCGCTGGTCTTCTTGTTGATGAACTCGTCGGCCGCGAAGACGATCGGGTCACCCTTCTTCTGAGTGATGGAGAACGGCACGATCTCGTCCTTGAAGCGGCCGGCCTCCTGGGCCGCTGCCGCCTTCTGCTGCGAGCCTAGCGCCAGCGCATCCTGCTTCTCGCGCGAGACCTCGTACTTCTTGGCCACGTTCTCCGCGGTGATGCCCATGTGGTACTTGTTGTACACATCCCAGAGGCCGTCGGTGATCATGGTGTCGACGAGCTTCCAGTCGCCCATGCGCTGGCCGTCCCTCGAGCCCGGCAGCACGTGGGGCGACATGCTCATGCTCTCCTGGCCTCCGGCGATGCCGATGTCGTAGTCACCGTCGCGGATCGCCTGCGCGGCAAGCATCACCGCCTTCAGTCCGGAGCCGCAGACGGCGTTGATGGTCAGCGCCGGCACGCTCTGCGGCAGACCGCTGCGCACCACCGACTGGCGCGCCGGGTTCTGGCCCGAGCCGGCCGTCAGCACCTGGCCGAGGATGACCTCGCCGATCTGATCGCCGGTGAGGCGGGCCCGCTCGAGCAGGGCGACGATCACGGCGGCGCCGAGCTCCGGTGCCGGGGTCTTGGCGAGGCTGCCGCCGAACTTGCCGACAGCCGTGCGGGCTGCGGCGACGATGACGATGTCGTTCATGGTGATCTCCTTAGGCTTTCTCTTTGACGTAGCGACCGGGCGCAGCTTCGATGGCACGGTGCTGGCGACTTCCCGGCGCCCTGGGCGCGGCGATCTGCTTGCCGCCGAACGGCGACAGCCAGGTAGACCAGTCGGTCCACCAGCTGCCGGCATGTTCGACGGAAGCAGCCAGCCACTCGCCGGCCGAGTCCGGCAGCGCCGTGCCCTTGCCGATCCAGTGGCTGCGTTTCTTCTTGGCCGGCGGATTGATGACGCCGGCGATGTGACCGGATGCACCCAGCACGAAGCGACGCTTGCCGCCGAGCAGGTGAACGCTGCGATAGGCGCCCTGCCAGGGCACGATGTGATCCTCGCGCGAGCCGTACACGTACGACGGCGAGTCGATGGTGCCGAGGTCGATCTTCTCGCCGCAGACCGTGACGCGGCCCGGCGTGCCGAGGTTGTTCTCGAGATAGGTGTTGCGCAGGTACCAGCAGTACATCGGTCCGGGCAGGTTGGTGCCGTCGCTGTTCCAGTAGAGCAGGTCGAACGGCGGTGGCGTCTCGCCCTTCAGGTAGTTGCCGACGACGTAGTTCCAGACCAGGTCGTTCGGTCGCAGGAAGGCGAAGGTGGTAGCGAGTTCTTGCCCCTTGAGCAGCGCGCCGCCGCCCGGGCTGTCGGCCCCGATCGTCATCTCCCGCAGGCGCACCGAGTTCTCGTCGATGAAGATGTCGAGGATGCCGGTGTCTGCGAAGTCGAGGAAAGTGGTGAGCAGCGTGACGCTCGCGGCCGGCTTCTCGCCACGTGCCGCCAGCACCGCCAGCGCTGTCGAGAGGATCGTGCCGCCGATGCAGAAGCCCAGCGTGTTGATCTGCCTCGCACCAGTGATCTCCTGGACCAGGCCGATGGCGCGGATCGCCGCCTTCTCGATGTAGTCGTCCCAGGTGTGCCGGGCGAGATCCTCACCGGCGTTCTTCCAGCTCAGCACGAAGACGCGGTGGCCTTCGGCGACCGTGTAGCGGATCAGCGAGTTCTCCGGCTGCAGGTCGAGGATGTAGAACTTGTTGATGCACGGCGGCACGAACAGGATCGGCCGCTCGAACACCTTCGCTGTCAGCGGCTTGTACTCGAGGAGCTGGAACAGCTCGTTCTCGAATACCACCGAGCCTTCGGTGGTGGCGACGTTGCGGCCGACCTCGAAGGCGCTCTCGTCGGTCTGCGAGAGATGGCCTCGCTGCATGTCGCTCCACATCTGCGAGGCACCGTGCAGCAGGCTCTGGCCCTGACTCTCCAGTGCCTTTTTCTGCGCATCGGGATTGAGTGCAAGGTAGTTCGAAGGCGACGTGGCGTCGACCCACTGCAGCACCGCAAAGCGGATGCGAGCCTTCGTCTTCTCGTCGGCGTGAACGCTCGCGGCCATCTTGGCGAGGGTGCGCGCATTGAGCAGGTACATCGCCGAGGTGAACGACGAACCTTTGCTGGCAACCCACTCCGCGCTTGCGAACCTGCGGTCGGTCGGAACCGCCGTGGCCGCGCTGGCCAAAGCGCTGGCCGGCTGCAGCACGCCGTTCCAGAGCGCCTGAGCCTCGCGAAGAAACTCGGCCTGGATCTCGCCGAGGGTCGCCGGCGGAATCGAGACGCCCGCCATCGTCTTGAAGGCCTCGCCGAGGGAGGTTGCCATCGCCGTGGCCGAGGCCAGCGGGTCGGTCGCCGCGGCCGGAACGACAGCCTCCGACGATTGCGTTGCGCGCGTCTTTTTCGTCATCGGGGCATTATCGCGGTGCGGGGCGACGGGCCCCCGGACAACTCGAGACGAGCATGTATCTGGTCGCCATTGCCTGGCTCTACGTCGTCGTCCTGATGGCCCTCGCCGAGGGCGTCTCCGACCACGGTTCGTGGATGGGAGCTGGCGTCACGCTGCTGCTCTATGGCGCGTTGCCGCTCGGCATCGTGCTCTATCTCGTCGGCACGCCGTCGCGCCGTGCCGCCCGGCTACGAAAATCAGCGGCGGGCATGGCTCACGCGGTCGAGCCAGACGGCAGCGACCATCCGGCCAGTGACGCCGCTGCGTCGAAACGAGAAGAACCGTGATGCTTCGGTCACGGTGCAGAAGCCGCCGCCTGAGACCTGCGTGACGCCGGCGGCGAGCAGCCGGTCGCGAGCCAGCTGCGGCAGGTCGGCGAGCCATCTGTCGGGCCGGCCAGGCCTGAACCGTGATGCGTCGACGGCGGACGCAACGGTTGCCTCGCGGGCCGACGTGTCGGCGCCGAACGCCTCGAGCACGTCGGCGCCGACCTCGAACGCGGCCGGCCCGATGCACGCCCCGAGCCAGACGACGACGTCGGCCGGTGCGCAATCGGCCGCGGCGCAGACGCCCCGCACGGTCGCTTCGACGACGCCCGCCGCCAGGCCTCGCCAGCCGGCGTGGGCAGCGCCCACCGCACGGCCGTTGGCAGCGGCGAACAGCAAGGGAAGGCAGTCGGCCACCATGACCGCGCAGGCAACGCCGGGCTCGCTGGTGACGGCGGCGTCGGCATCGTGGATCGCGGCACTCGGCAGCGTGTCGGCAACGCCGACGCGGACGACGCGTGTGCCGTGGACCTGACGCATGAAGACGGGCGTCGCGCCCATCGCCGCAGCGAACAGCATCCGATTGGCGGCGACGGCGTCGGGATCGTCGCCCGCCCCGGCATGGACGTTCATCGACGCGAACGGGCCCGTGCTGTGGCCGCCCGTGCGCGTGGTCATCAGGGCACCGACGTGGGCGACGCTCCAGTCGGGCCGCAGCCAGCCGGCCGGCGCCGTCACGTCGCGTCGGGGCAGACCGAGGGCTGCGTGGTCGCGAACGCCGACTCGGCCATGCAGGCCTCGAAGACGCGCATCACCGTGGGAACGTGGTCGAGCCGGCAGTCCATGCGCCGGGCGTTGAAGATCTGCGGCACCAGCACGCAATCGGCCAGCCCGGGCGCGTCGCCGTGGCAGAAGCGAACGGCCACTGGATGGCCGGCGAGCTGCCGTTCGACCACCTCGAGTCCGGTCTCGACCCAATGCCGATACCAGCGATTCTTGTCGTCCTCGCTCACCTTCATCTCGCGGGTCAGATAACGAAGCACACGCAGGTTGTCGAGGGGGTGGATTTCGCAGGCGATGTCGAGCGCCAGCGAGCGGACACGAGCGCGACCGAGCGCGTCGTGAGGCAGCAGCGGCGGCTCCGGATGCACCTCGTCGAGGTACTCGAGGATCGCCAGCGACTGCGTCAGCGCAACCGTTTCGGCGCCCTCGCCCACCTCGAGCGCCGGCACGAGTTGCGCCGGCGCGACCGCAAGGAAGGCTTCGGCGAGATGCTCGTTCTTGACGAGGTGCACGGCCGCATATTCGTAACTCAGGCCCTTCAGTGCCAGCGCGATGCGCACGCGGTACGAGGCCGACGACCGGAAGTAGCTGTACAGCTTCACGACAGCGCCTTCAAGTTTCTAGACGATCTCGACCTGCAGGCGGCCGACGCCCGCGACCTCGCCGGTGAGTGAATCACCGCGCTCGACGGCCGCGACGCCTTCCGGGGTGCCGCTGAAGATCAGGTCGCCTGGCTGCAGCTCCCATGCCGCCGAAAGATGCTCGATGATCTCGGCGATGTTCCAGATCAGCTTGCCGATCGTGCTCTGCTGGCGCATCGCGCCGTTGACATCGAGCGAGATCGCGGTGCCGGGACCGATGTCGCATTCGCCAGCGCGCCTGATCGGCCCGATCGGCGCGGAGAGGTCGAAGCCCTTGCCGATGTCCCACGGCCGGCCCTGCTTCTTCGCCTCGCCCTGGAGATCGCGCCGCGTCATGTCGAGGCCGACGGCATAGCCCCAGATGTGCTTCATCGCGTCGGCAGCCGCGATGTTCTTGCCCCCCGTGCCGATCGCGACGACGAGTTCGATCTCGTGATGCAGGCTCTTCGTCAGGCTCGGGTAAGGCATGCGGCCGGTCGTGCCCTCGGTCACGACGAGCACGGCGTCGGCGGGCTTCATGAAGAAGAACGGCGGCTCGCGGCCCGTGAAGCCCATCTCGATGGCGTGCTCGACGTAGTTGCGACCGACGCAATAGATGCGGTGCACGGGAAAGGATTCACCGCTGTTCCCGACGACCGGAACAGACGCGATCGCAGGGGGTGTGAAGACGTTTTTCATCGCCGGATGATGCCATGCAGGCCACTACACTGAAGTCATGTTCACCCCCCGCAGCATCAAGCATTGCCGGGCCTGCGGCAGCGTGGTCGTCTACACGATGCCCGAGGGCGACAACCGCGAGCGGGCCACCTGCACCGTGTGCGGAACCATCCACTACGAAAACCCGCTCAACGTCGTCGGCACGATGCCGGTGTGGCAGGACAAGGTGCTGCTCTGCCGCCGCGCCATCGAGCCGCGTCGAGGCTTGTGGACGCTGCCGGCAGGCTTCATGGAGCTCGGCGAGACCACCGAGGAAGGCGCCTTGCGCGAAACCACGGAAGAGGCTGGCGCACGTATCGAGTTGCAGGGCCTGTTCACGCTCTTCAACGTCGCGCGCGTCGGCCAGGTCCACTTCTTCTACCGCGCCCGACTGCTCGACCTCGACTTCGCACCCGGCCCCGAATCGCTTGAGGCGGTGCTCTTTTCCGAGGCCGAGGTGCCGTGGCCGGAGATTGCCTTTCGCACCACAAAGCAGACGCTCGAGCTCTTTTTCGCCGACCGCCGCGCCGACCGCTTCGAGATGCATTTCGGCGACATCGCGTGACACGCCGCGACCGGCAAGGACGGCGCTGTTGCCGCCCGGGCAGAAACGTCAGCGGCGTGCCGGTGGCAGGTCGGTGCAGGTACCTTCGAACGCCTCTGCCGCCAGCCCGATCGCCTCGCCAAGCGTCGGGTGCGGATGGATCGTCCTGCCGATGTCGACCGCGTCGGCGCCCATCTCGATGGCCAGCGCGATCTCGCCGATCATGTCGCCGGCGTGGGTGCCGACGATGCCACCGCCGACGATGGCGTGTGTCGCCTCGTCGAACAGCAGCTTGGTGAAACCTTCGTCGCGACCATTGGCGATGGCCCGGCCGAGAGCGTTCCATGGGTACAGGCCCTTCCTCACCTTGACGCCGCGTGCCTTGGCGTCGTCTTCGGTGATGCCGACCCAGGCGATCTCCGGGTCGGTATAGGCCACGCTGGGGATCACGCGCGCATCGAATACACGCCTGGCCAAGGCGGCGTCGCCCTTCAGCTCGCCGGCAATCACCTCGGCGGCGACATGCGCCTCGTGCACGGCCTTGTGCTCGAGCATGGGCTGGCCGACGATGTCGCCGACGGCGAAGATGTTCGGCACGTTGGTGCGCATCTGGATGTCGACCGGAATGAAGCCGCGGTCGGTTACTTTCACGCCCGCCTTGTCGGCGTCAAGGCGCTTGCCGCTGGGCACGCGGCCGACCGCCTGGAGCACGAGGTCGTAGAGCTGTTCCTTGAGCGCGCCCTCGCCTTCGAACCTGACGAGGATGCCTTCGGGCAACGCCTCGGCACTCACCGTCTTCGTCTTCAGGAGAATGTTGTCGAAGCGCGGTGCGTTGAGCTTTTGCCAGACCTTGACGAGGTCGCGATCGGCGCCCTGCATCAGGCCGTCGAGCATCTCGACGACATCGAGGCGGGCGCCGAGCGTGGAATAGACCGTGCCCATCTCGAGGCCGATGATGCCGCCGCCGACGATGAGCATGCGGCGCGGCTGCACCGGCAGCTCGAGGGCGCCGGTCGAGGTGACGACGCGCGGGTCGTCCTTCGGCATGAAGGGCAGCTGGACGGCTTCCGAGCCGGCGGCGATGACGGCGCGCGCGAAGCCGATCGTGGTCGTGCCGCCGGCGGCGAGCTCGACGGCGACATGGTTCGCGTCGGTGAAGCGGCCGCTGCCGGTCACGACCGTCACCTTCCTCATCTTGGCCATCTGCGCCAGGCCGCCGGTGAGCCGGCCGACGACCCTGTTCTTGTGCGCGACGAGCTTGCCGGTGTCCACCGCCGGCGCGCCGAACTCGATGCCCAGCGCTGCAAAATGCGAGACCTCGTCCATCACCGCGGCGACGTGCAGCAGCGCCTTCGAAGGAATGCAGCCGACGTTCAGGCAGACACCGCCGAGCGATGCATAACGCTCGACCAGGATCACCTTGAGGCCGAGGTCGGCGGCGCGAAACGCGGCCGAATAGCCGCCCGGGCCCGCACCGAGCACGAGCACGTCGCAGGTGAGATCGCCACCGATCGAAGCGGGCGACGGGTTCGAGGTGGCAGGCGCAAGAGCGGGGGCAGGCGCGGCGCCGTTTGTTGCCGGTGCCGCCGCTGCAGACGCGGGTGCGGGCGCTGGCGAAGCCGTCGCGCTGGCGGCGTCTTCGGCCGCGTCGAGCGTCAGGATCACGGAACCCTGGTTGACGATGTCGCCGACCTTGACCTTGAGTTCCTTGACGACGCCGGCATGCGACGAAGGGATCTCCATCGAGGCCTTGTCGCTCTCGATCGTGATCAGGCTCTGCTCGGCCTTGACGCGGTCGCCCGGCTTGACCAGCACCTCGATGATGCCGACATCCTTGAAGTCGCCGATGTCGGGAACCGCCACATCGACGGTCACAGCAGCACCCTGCGGAAGTCGCCGAGGATCTGGATCAGAAAGGCGTTGAAGCGGGCCGCTGCCGCGCCGTCGACGACGCGGTGGTCCCAGCTGAGCGACAGCGGCAGCATCAGCCGCGGCTGGAACGCCTTGCCGTCCCACACCGGCTCGGTCGCACTGCGGCAGACGCCGAGGATCGCGACCTCGGGCGCATTGATGATCGGCGTGAAATAGCGACCGCCGATGCCGCCGAGCGACGAGATCGAGAAGCATCCGCCCTGCATCTCGGCCGGCGACAACTTGCCGTCGCGGGCCTTCTTCGCGAGCTCGCCCATCTCGGCGCTGATCTGCAGCACGCCCTTCTTGTCGGCGTCGCGGATCACCGGAACCATCAGGCCGTTGGGCGTGTCGGCAGCGAAGCCGAT
>JBDTCA010000059.1:0-15739 GCA_039923815.1 Caldimonas sp.
GCCGCCCTTGAGTTGCATCAGCTGCTCCCAGCTCACCGGCATCGAGACGCCGAGACCCGGCCGCGAGCGTGCCGAGAAGGCCGCTGCCGTGGTCTGGCCGTGGCCGTTGCGGAGGTAGTCGACGAAGATCCGGCCGACGCGATTGGCGCCGCCGCTCCTGGCCACGAAGCGTTGCGGGATCGTCTTGGCCAGGTGCTGCACCACCGCCTGCGAAAAGCCCTTGACCACGTCGTAGCCGAGCCTGGGCGCCAGCGGCGCGACGACATGCAGGCCCTTGCCACCGCTGGTCTTCAGCCAGCATTCGAGGCCGAGCTCGGTGAGCATGGCGCGCGTCAGGATCGCGGCCTCCTGGATGTGGGCCCAGGTCACGCCTTCGCCCGGGTCAAGTTCGAAGATGACGCGGTCGGGGCGCTCGATCTTCCTGGCGGTCGAGTTCCAGGTGTGGAACTCGATGGTGTTCATCTGCGCCGCCGAGAGCAGCGCGTCGGCACTGTCGATACCGAGCAGCGCCGAATGACCGGGCCAGATCGACGGGTCGAATTCGCGCAGGCCTGGCATGCGCGTCTCGAGGTGCTTCTGGAAGAAGAGCTCTCCCGTGATGCCTTCGGGAGCGCGAACAAGCGACACGGGGCGATCGGCGAGGTGCGGCAGCATGCGCTCGGCGATGCTTTCGTAGTAGCGCACCAGCGCCAGCTTGGTGAGGCCGGTCGACGGATCGACGATGCGTTCGGGATGCGTGACCTTGACGCCTTTCGCGGACTTCGTGCGGGAGTGCGGCGCGTCGGACGGGGTGGCGCTCGGCACCTCGCGGCCGACCTCGCGTGCCGGCTTGTCGGCACGCAGGCCGACGAAGACGGCGTGGCGGACATGGCCATCGGGCGTCCACTCGCGAAAGGCCACCTCGGCGACGAGCTCCGGCTTCACCCAGCGCTCGGCGCCGGCCGTTCGGCGCGACCACCGGCCGGGCTGGATCGACGCGACGTCCAGGGTCGGCGTCTCGACCTCGAGGGCGACCAGGCGGGTGTGCAGGTCGCGGCCGGCCCTGGCGTTCCAGCCGGTACCGACGTTGCCGGCGTAGACCAGCGCGCCGCCTTCGTAGGTGCCGAGCAGCAGGCTGCCGACTTCGCGGGCGGCGCCGGCGCGATCGGTGAAGCCGCAGACCACGAACTCCTGGCGCAGCGAGATCTTCAGCTTGAGCCAGGTCTCGCTGCGCTGCGACACATAAGGCGCATCGGGTCGCTTCAGGATGATGCCCTCGAGCTGCATGGCACGCGCCGCTTCGAGCATCTGCGCCGGTGCCGCGGGAAAGGTCTGGCTGAGACGAACGCGGTCGCCGCCCTTGTCGCCGACGGTGTCGGCGAGCACGGCCCGGCGGCTCAGCAGCGGCACCGCGCGCAGGTCGAGACCGCCATGGAACGGGAGGTCGAAGACGAAGTATTCGATGGCGTCGCTGGCGGCCGTGTCCATCGCGTTCTGCAAGGCGTTGAAGTCAGGCACGCCGGCGTCGTTCATGACCACGATCTCGCCGTCGAGCCAGCCCGAGGCGATGCCGAGCCCCTCGACCGCTGCGGCCAGTACCTTCATCTTGTCGGTCCAGTCGTGACCCCCGCGCGTGATCAGCCGCGCCTTGCCCGCTTCGATGCGCGCCATGAGCCGGTAGCCGTCGAACTTGGTCTCGACGAGCCAGTCGCCGGGCGGCGCCGATGCGACCAGCGTGGCCAGCTGCGGCGCCAGCCGCGCCGGCAGCGGCGCCTTCTTCGCCAGGGTGAGGTCGAGGGAAGCCGATGTCGATGTCGACGCCGCCGTCAGCCGCGGCTCGCGCTGCTCGACGAGCCCGAGCGGCTTCGTGACGACGCTGTCGGGCAGCGCCGCGATGACGTCGTAGTCGGCCAACGGTCGCGCCCATTCGTCGCGCTTCTTGAACAGCATCCAGGGGTCCTGGCGATCACCCGGCTTGGCGATGCGCACCAGCTCCCACAGGCCGGCGAGCTTTTCACCGTGCAGTCGAAAGACCAGCTTGCCGGCAGCCAGGCCGGCCGCCGCATCGCCCACAGGCGCCCAGGTGCCGCGGTCCCAGACGATCACCGTGCCGGCGCCGTACTGCCTGGCCGGGATCGTGCCCTCGAAGGTGGCGTAGTCGAGCGGATGGTCTTCGACGTGGACCGCCATCTGCATCTGCTTGGGGTCGAACGACGGCCCCTTCGGCACCGCCCAACTCAGCAGCACACCGCCGAGTTCCAGCCTGAAGTCGTAGTGCAGCCGGCTGGCCCAATGCTTCTGGATCACGAAGCCGAGCGCGGCGGTGGCGTCTTTGCGAGGTGCCGACGCCGTGGCCCCGTGCGGCTCCGACGTCAGCGCGAAATCGCGCTTGGCGTGATAGCGCCAGAGCGCGGCAGTCGATCGCTTCGCGGGTGCGGCCATGGCGCCGGCAAGCATGCCACAGCGGTGTTGCGTCTGATCGTGGGTCGGCGCTCAGGTCGGCCGTCCTACGCAGCGTCGGGACACCTTCCGATGCGCGTGTCTCGGATGCGGCGCTAAGTTGGCGCAGCGCCATGTGGCGCACGGCGAACGAAGGAACCCAGATGGCCAAGAACACGGGCGACGGAACGCGCAAGGGCGCGGTATCGGAACGAACGCAGGTGCAAAACCCGGTGACCGGCAAATTCGTAAAGCGCGATGAAAGCAACGGACCCGGCAAGGGCGAGTTCATGGACGTCAAGAGCGACGGCTCCAAGTTCAAGGGCGTCGCCGTGGAACCCGACGGCCGCCGCAAGAAGAGCTGACTCGGCGCGGGCCGCGGGCCCGTGGGGCATCATGCTCCACCCCAACGACGCGCGGCGCGAGCTGCGCAGCTGCCTTGAACCGCACTCCCGTCTTCGCCCTGGTTGCCAGCTCTTGCCTGGGTCTTCTCGCTGTGTCGGGTTGCTCGGTCTTCAAGAGCAACGAGGAAGCCCAGGCCATCATCACGAAGCAGGTCGGCGGCATCCCGGCCGGCGATTTCTTCGACCGCTACGGACGCTGGCGGACCCGCTCCGAACTGCCCAGCGGCGCCACCGCATACACCTGGGAATCGGTCGTCGGCTCGGCGTCTCCGGGTCCCTATGGACTCGACGATCGCGTGTGCAAGTTGAGCATCATCGCGGACAAGGGCGGTCGCATCGCCAGCGCCATCATTTCGCAGGACAACCCGGGTCGCATCAGCACCTCGCGCTGCGCAGAGATGTTCAAGGCGCCCTGAGTGCCTGACGCATCCGTCTCCCGCATCGCCGTCTTCTCCAGCAGCCGCGACCGACCCAGAATGATCAGCAACCAGGCACGATGATGCTCGACCTCGACTTCCACCCGACCGGCCGCCACTTCCTCCAGATCCCGGGTCCGACGCCGGTGCCCGATCGGATCCTGCGGGCGATGAGCCTGCCGACGATCGACCACCGCGGACCCGAATTCGGCGCTCTCGGACGCAAGGTGCTGGCCGGCATCCGCCACGTTTTCAAGACGAAGCATCCGGTCGTGATCTATCCCGCCTCGGGCACCGGTGCGTGGGAAGCGGCGCTCGTCAACACGCTCAGCCCCGGCGACCTCGTCCTGATGGTCGAGACCGGCCACTTCGCGGCGCTCTGGCAGAAGATGGCCACGCGGCTTGGCCTCGAGACCGAGTTCCTGGTCCGGCCCGGCAGCGACGCCGAGCTGCCCGAGGCGCCGCACTGGCGCCAGGGGATCGACGCCGGCATGATCGAAGCGCGCCTGCGCAGGGACGGCGAGAAGCGGATCAAGGCGGTATGCGTGATGCACAACGAGACCTCTACCGGCGTCGTCTGCGACATCGCCGCGGTGCGCAAGGCCATCGATGCCGTCGGCCACCCTGCGCTGCTGATGGTCGACTCGATCTCCGGCCTCGGTTCGGCCGATCTCCGCCACGATGAATGGGGCATCGACGTCAGCATCGGCGGTTCGCAGAAGGGCCTGATGATGCCGCCCGGCATCGGCTTCAACGCCGTCTCGCCACGCGCGCTCGAGGCTTCGAAGACGGCCAGGCTGCCGCACGTGTTCTGGGCCTGGGACGAGATCCTGGCGATGAACGTCGACGGCTACTTCCCGTCGACGCCGAACATCAACCTGCTCTACGCGCTCAACGAGTCGCTCGACATGCTGCTTGGCGAGGGCCTCGACAACGTGTTCGCGCGTCACCAGCGCTGGGCTGCCGGCGTCCGCGCTGCCGTCACCGCGTGGGGGCTGCCGATCCAGTGCGCCGACCCGGCCTCCTTCTCGCCGGTGCTGACCGGCGTGATGATGCCCAGGGGCATCGATGCCGATGCGGTGCGCCGCCTGATTCACCAGCGCTTCGATCTTTCGCTGGGCACTGGCCTCGGCAAAATCAAAAGTCGCATGTTCCGCATCGGCCACCTCGGCGACAGCAACGACCTGACGCTGCTCGCCGCCCTGGCGGGCTGCGAAATGGGACTGAAGCTCTCCGGCGTGCGCCTCGCCGACAGCGGCGTGCAGGCCGCGATGGACTACTTCTCCCGCCACGCCGCCGGCGCGCTCGCCCAGGCGGCCTGAGTCGACGACGTGCGCCGACACACCGTCGATCAAGGCGCAGGAGCCGAGGGTCGCAATCTGAAGGTCGCCCGATGAGCGATCCCGGGCGCACTGCCGAGCTCACGCTCGCGCACTACGCAGATCGTGCCGACGACTTCTGGCAGGGTACGCGCGACCACGACGTCAGCCAGAACGTGGCGGCGTTGCTGCGCCACATCGAGGCCGAGCCGCCCTTCGCCATCCTCGACCTGGGCTGCGGGCCGGGCCGCGATCTCAAGACGTTCACCGACCTCGGCCACCTTGCCACCGGCCTCGAAGGCTTGGCCCGTTTCGGGGCGATGGCGCGTGCGCATAGCGGCTGCGAGGTCTGGGAGCAGAACCTGCTCGCGCTCGACCTGCCCGCGAACCGTTTCGACGGTGTCTTCGCCAACGCCGTGCTGTTCCATGTGCCGAGTTCCGAGCTGCCTCGGGTGCTGCGCGATCTGCATGCGACGCTGAAGCCGGCAGGCGTGCTGTTCGTCTCGAATCCGCGAGGCGAAGGCCAGGAGGGCTGGCGCAACGGTCGCTATGGCGCCTTTCATTCGCTCGACGCCTGGCGAGGGTTCGCGACCGGCGCCGGCTTCGTCGAGCTCGAGCACTACTTCAGGCCGGCCGGGCTACCGATCGAGCAGCAGCCGTGGCTGGCCAGCGTGTGGCGGCGCGCGTGAGCGCGGCAAAACGTCGCTAGAAGAACATCTTCGGCAGCCAGAGCACCAGGCTCGGCACGTACGTGATGATGCCGAGGCTGATCAGCAGCGGCACCAGCCACGGCAGGATCGCGATCGTGGTGCGCTCGAACGACAGATCCGCCACGCGGGCCAGCACGAACAGCACCATGCCCATTGGCGGATGGAGCAGGCCGATCATCAGGTTGAGCACCATGACCAGACCGAAGTGGATCGGATCGACGCCGAGATGCACGGCGATCGGCAGCAGGATCGGCACCAGGATCGTGATCGCCGCCGTCGGCTCGAGGAAACAGCCGACGAAGAGCATCAGCAGGTTGGCCAGCAGCAGGAAGACCCAGGCCTTGTCGGTGAAGCCGAGCACCCAGGAGGCGATGTCGGCGGTGACGCCGGTCGCCGTCAGCATCCAGCCGAAGATGGACGCGGCGGCAACGATGAAGAGCACGGTGCTGGTGGTTTCGACGGTGTCGATGCAGACCTTGACGAACATCCGCCACGACAGCGTGCGGTACCACACCAGGCCGAGCACCATCGCCCACACGCAGGCAGCGATCGCGCCTTCGGTCGGGGTGAACAGGCCCGTCGTCATGCCGCCGATCAGCAGCACCGGCGTCATGATCGGCAGCACCGCCTCGAAGCGGTAGATGCGGTCGAGCACGAATAGCGTTGCGAAGCCGGTCAGCACGGTGACCCGTGCCGGAGCGCCGAGCTTCGAGACAGCGAGCCAGATCAGCAGCGGCCAGCCCACGACGACCGCGAGCTCCATCATCGCCTTGAAGAAACGCGTGCTCGAGAAGCGCACGTCGCCTCCCCATTTGTTCTTGTGCGCGTAGTACGCGACGGTGAGCATCATCAGGATCGTGAGCAGCGCGCCGGGCAGGATGCCGGCCAGGAACAAGGCACCGACCGAGGCGTTGGCCATCATCCCGTAGATCACGAACGGCAGGCTCGGCGGGATGATCGGCCCGAGCGTGGCCGACGCGGCGGTGACGCCGACCGCGAACTCGGTCGGGTAGCCGTGCTCCTTCATCGCCTTGATCTCGATCGTGCCGAGGCCGGCGGCGTCGGCGATCGCGGTGCCGCTCATGCCGGCGAAGATCACCGAGGCGAGCACGTTGACGTGGCCGAGGCCGCCCTTCATCCAGCCGACCAACGCCAGTGCGAAATTGAAGATTCGCGTCGTGATCCCGGCGTTGTTCATCAGGTTGCCGGCGAGGATGAAGAACGGCACTGCGAGCAACGGAAAGCTGTCGATGCCGTTGATCATCCGGTGGATGACGACGAACGGAGGCTCGTCGCCCGAGATCGCGATATATGCCAGCGAGGCGCCGGCCATGGCGACAGCGACCGGGATGCCGCCGGCCATGAAGAGGAGGAAGAAGACCTTCAGCATGTCGTGCTCGTGGCGGAGATTCGGGAGCCAGGGGCCGAGGGCCGACGGCAGCTCATTCCTCGACCATCGACGTCATCGGCCGCTCGAGAATGCTGTAGCCGCGCCGCCAGTGGATGCGTGCGACCTGGAACGAGCGCCACGTCATGGCGATGAAGCCGATCAGGCAGGCGCCGTAGACGAGGTTCATCGGCGCGTCGACGAGCGTCATCCGCGTCTGGTTGCCGATCTTCCACATCATCTCGGCCGTCAGCACGACCGCGGCCGCGAAAAACGTCGTGCGCAGCACGTCGACGACGCGCGACAACCAGAACCCGACCTGGCGGGGCATGTGGCGATAGAAGAAGTCGACCTGGATCTGACTGTTCTTCGCGACGCCGATCGTGGCGCCGATGAAGACGACGGCGATCAGCAGATAGCGCGCGATCTCCTCTGTCCACGCGGCCGAGTCGTTGAGCAGATAGCGGGTGACGAACTGGTAGGCGACCGTCAGGCCGAGCAACCAGAACAAGACGAGCGCGACCCAGCCTTCCGCGATCGTGTCGGAGAGGTCGACCCGCTCGTCCTCGACGTTGATCCGCCCCTCGTCGTCGACGATCTTCTCGCCAGCCATGGTTCGCGCTCCCCGACCGCGCCGCCTTTACTTGATGTTGACGATGCGGTCGTAGTCCTGCTGGCGATAGCCCTGGTCAGTGGGTTTGGTGTTCTTCAGCACCGCTTCGCGGAAGGCGGCCTTGTCGACGACGATGACGTTGTTGCCCCTCTTCTTGAACTCGTCGACCAGGCGGGCCTCCGAGGCGATGATTTCGCGGCCGGCCTTTTCGGCGGCTTCCTCCATCACGTCGCCGAAGATCTTCTTGTCGTCGGCCGAGAGCTTGTTCCAGGTCTGCCCCGAGACCACCGTGAGCAGCGAATCGATGATGTGGCCGGTGAGCGATATGTTCTTCTGGACCTCGTAGAACTTCTTTGCCTCGATCGTGGGCAACGGGTTCTCCTGGGCATCGACGGTGCCGTTCTGCAGAGCCAGGTAGACCTCGGCGAAGGCAATCGGAGTCGGGTTGGCGCCGAGCGCCCTCGGGAACGCCAGATAGGCCGGCGCATCGGGCACGCGAATCTTCAGGCCCTTCATGTCCTCGGGCTTGGTCACCGGGTGGGACGCGTTCGAGGTCACGTCGCGGGCACCGTAGTAGGTCAGTGCAGTGACATGGTTGCCGGTCTTGCCGTCGTAGCCCTTGGTGAGATCCCTGAAGACGTCGCTCTTCGCGTACTTCAGCATGTGCTCGGCGTCGCGGAAGATGAACGGGAAGTAGGTGACGGCCAGGGGCGGATAGCTGCGGCCGGCAAAGCTGGCGCCGGTGAGGATGATGTCGACGGTGCCGAGCGTCAGGCCCTGGTTGATGTCGGCTTCCTTGCCCAGGCTCGAGGCCGGAAACACCTGGATGTCGTAGCGGCCGTTGCTGCGCTTCTTGATCTCGTCGGCAGCCCAGAGCGACCACTTGTGGAACGGCTCCGAAGTCTCGTAGACATGCGCCCACTTCAGCTTGGTCTGCGCCTGTGCGAGACCGGCGCTACCGAGCACCGCGGCCGCCAGCGCGCAGCCGGCGAGTGTCTTGAGAACGGTACGTTTGTTGGCCATGACGGGTTTCTCGCGAAAGGATTGGGAGACGGCGCGCTCGGACAGAATCACGAGCACGAAGCCGGACGACGGTACGGGCCGGGACCGGTACGACCCATCGGGCGAAACCCTCAAACCACCGCGAGATGACCATGAGACTGCAAGGCAAGACCGCGCTCGTCACCGCCGCCGGCCAGGGCATCGGCCATGCCAGCGCACTGGCGCTGGCGGCCGCGGGCGCCGAGGTCTGGGCCACCGACATCGACGCCGCACTCCTGAAACGCTACGCCGACGTGCCGCGCATCCGAACCGCCCGCCTCGACGTGCTCGACAAGGCCGCGATCTCTGCCTTCTTCGCCGGCCTGGCCCCGCCGATCAACGTACTTTTCAACTGCGCCGGCGTCGTCCACAACGGCAGTGCCCTCGACGCCAGCGACGATGACCTCGCCTTCGCGTTCGCCCTCAACGTGCGCGCCCAGCTGTGGACGATCCAGGCCGCACTGCCCGGCATGCTGGCCGCCGGCGGCGGAAGCATCATCAACATGGCCAGCATCGCCTCGAGCATCAAGGGCATCGCCAGCCGCTGCGTCTACGGCACCACGAAGGCGGCCGTCATCGGCCTGACCAAGAGCGTCGCCGCCGACTACGTGACGCGCGGTATCCGCTGCAACGCCCTCTGCCCCGGCACGGTCGACACGCCGTCGCTCGAAGGCCGCATCCGCGCCTACGACGACCCGGTGGCCGCCCGCCAGGCCTTCGTCGCTCGCCAGCCGATGGGCCGCCTCGCGCAGGCCGACGAGATCGCGCCGATGGTCGTCTACCTCGCCAGCGACGAATCGCGGTTCGCGACGGGGCAGGCCTTCTGTGTCGATGGCGGCATGACGATCTGAGGGCGGCGAGGTGCTCACCGGTCGGTGAAGTCACCGATCGGCACAGGCCCGCTCTTGACGCCTCAGCGCAAGACCCCGATCGCGCGTTGCGGACCGGTGCCGAGCCGGACTTCCGATCAGTCGACGGCCAAGGCCGCGGTGACGACGATCTCGATCTTCCACCCGGCGCGCGCCAGCTGTGCCTCCACGGTGGCGCGCGACGGCGCCTGACCGGGTGCCACCCAGGCGTCCCAGACCACGTTCATGGCGGCGAAGTCGGCCATGTCGGCGAGGAAGATCTGCGCCATCAGGATGCGCGACTTGTCGCTGCCGGCCTCGGCCAGCAGCGAGTCGATGGCGGCGAGCACCGACTTCGTTTGCCCCGCGATGTCTTTCTTGGCGTCTTCGGCGACCTGCCCGGCGAGATAGACCACGCCTCGGTGGACGGAGCCCTCGCTCATGCGGGCGGCGGGGCGGATGCGGAGGATGTCGGCCATGGCGGTGCAGCGTAAGAGTGGAAAGGCAGCAAGCCTAGCGCGTCGTGGCGGACCGAGCCCGACCGAGATCGCCGCGACGGTGTGCCTGCGCCACCGGGCTCAGAAGCGGCCGGACAGCAGATGCCCGAATCCCGGCACGTCGGTGGGGAGCTCGAGGCGCTTCAACATCTGCCAGGTGGTGGCGATCGAGGCCGAGAGCGTCGGCACGCCCGATTGACGCTCGACACGGTCGATCGCCGCGAGCGATGGCATCTGCACGCAGGCCGACAGCACGAGGGCGTCGATGCCCGTGCGGTCGAGCTTTTGCTGGATCTCGATGAGGCGCTCCGGGTCCTGGCGGCCGACCTCGAGGTTGTCGGGGATCTCGAGCGCGATGTGGTCGTGCACCTCGATGCCTTCGTGCTCGATGTAGTCGACGACCAGTTTGGTAAGCGGCTTCATGTACGGGCAGACCAGCGAGATCCGTCTGGCGCCGAGCGCGTGCAGCGCGTCGACCAGCGCGCCGGCGCTCGTCACCACCGGTGCGGGGGCGCCATTGGCGAGCGTCTGCGCGTGCAGCCGTTGCTCGCTCGTGCGGTGGTATCCGAAGCCCATGCTCATGATGGCGACGAGGCAGGCATAGCCGAGCACGTCGACCCGAGCGTCGGAAAGCTCGAGCGCGCAGCGGTCGCTGTCGCGGTCCATCGCCTCGAGCTCGGCCTTCTCGACCTTCTTCATCCGCATCCGGCTCGAGTGGAAGGTGAATTGCTCGGGGTGTACCGCGTGACGCGCGTGGAGGATGGCCGGGATCTCGGTCTCCATCGTGGTGTTCGACGACGGCACGATCTGGCCGACGCGGATTCGACGCTCGCTCATGCCACGCCCTCGCCCGGGCGCCGCTGCGGTGCCGGCTCGCCAGCATCCGAGAACGCTTCGCCGCCCATGTCGAACTGGGCCGACTGCAGCGGCCTCCTGTTGACGCGCAGGTCGAAGATGTCGAAGCGGTTGTAGTGACCCGTGATGTCGTGCATCTGCCGCGGCTGGATGCAGCGGCCGAGATCGATTTCTGCGTAGACGATGCCTTCGTCATCGATCAGCGGCTCGCCGACGGTGCGCCCGTCGGGACCGATGACGCCGGAAAAGGCGCTGTTGCGGCGGCCCAGCAGAGCACGCGCCTCCGGATGATCGGCGCTCATGGCGTCGATGATCTCCGGCGAGATCGTCGAGCAGGCGACGATCGTGAAGACCTTGCCCTCGAACGAGTGCGCCATCGCCCGCAGCTTGATCGCCTCGGCCATGTCGTAGTCTGGGGGCGCGACGGGCAGCGAGATGTAGCTTGCCGCGTGCACCAGCTCGCCCTGCGCGAGCAGGGCGAAGCGCGCCAGCGTGTTGGTGTTCTCGCCGCACGCCAGCGCGCCCAGCTTGCCGATGGCCGTGTCGTACACGCGCAGCGAGGAGCCGTCGCCCGGCGACCAGGTCAGCTTCTCGGCCCACGTCGGAACCAGCTTGCGGTGGCGGCCGAGGATGGTGCCATCGGGGCCGATGATCACCAGCGTGTTGTAGATCGTGGCGATGCCGGTCGGGCTGCGTTCGTTGACGCCGACGATGACGTGCATCGCATGTGCCGCCGCCGCCTGCGCGATGCGATTGATCTCGGGTCCGGGAATCTCGATCGCCGAGCGCACCAGCTTGTCGAACCACGGGCTGCCCTGGATCGGGTTCATGACCCAGCTCCAGTACGGGTAGGCCGAGACGAAGACCTCGGGGAACACGGTCAGCGTCGCGCCCTGGCCGGCGGCCTCGGCGATGAGCCGGCAGACCTTGTCGACGGTGGCGTCGGTGTCGAGGAAGACCGGCGACGCCTGGACGGCGGCGGCCTTGAAGGTGGGAAGGTTCAGCATGTCGATGGCGCCGGCATCAGACCGCGACGATCGGATGGCGGATCCGGCCGATGCCCTCGATCCCGGCCTCGACCACGTCGCCCGGCCACAGCCACTCCTGCGGCGTGCGGCCGGCACCCACGCCCGAAGGCGTGCCGGTCAGGATGATGTCGCCCGGGTCGAGCGTGATGCCGGCGCTGATGTCGGCGATCAGTGCCTTGACGTCGAACAGCATGTCCCGCGTGTTGCCCCTCTGCTTCTCGACGCCGTTGACCGTGAGCCAGAGGTCGAGAATGTGCGGGTCGGGCATCTCGTCGGCGGTGACGATGCAGGGTCCGAACGGTGCGTACGTGTCCATGCCCTTGGAATAGATCCACTGGCCGGCACGCCGGCAGTCGCGGGCGCTGACGTCGATGGCGACGCTGTAGCCGAAGACGTGCGAGAGCGCGTCGGCCGGGCTGATTCGCTGGGCACGCCGGCCGATCACGACGGCGAGCTCGACCTCCCAGTCGAGCTGCTGAGTGAGTTTGGCGTTGTGCTCGATCGCGTCGCCCGGGCCGATGACCGTGCTTGGTGGCTTCGAGAAGATGATCGGCTGCTTGGGCAGGTCCTTGGCGGTGTCGAGCGTGCGGCTCGACTCGGCGACGTGCTCGACGTAGTTGAGGCCGATGCCGAACAGGTTCTTGCGCGGCCGCTGGATCGGCGCGAGCAGCTTGACGTTGCTCAGCGGGATGGCCGTGTCGACAGGCCAGTCCTCGCGCGACGCGTCGATCGCGCGCTTGAGCCGGGCCACCGCGGCGGGGCCCAGGTCGATCAACTCGAGCATGTCCGCAGGCAGCGTCACGCCACAGGCAGCGCCGAGGCGCTCGACGTCGACCACCATGTCGGCGACAACGGCGCCGAGTCGGGCCGCGGCGGCGGGATGGGATCGGTACGTGACCAGTTGCATTCGGTGTTCCTCGTGGGTGCGGCGCGGCGGCCGTGGATGGGGCGGAGTCAGCGGACGACGGCCTGGTGGCCGTCACCGTCGGCGAGCGCTTCCTCGCGATAGAGGCCGAGGGCGTGCATCACCGGCAGATCGTGAAACGAGAACAGGCAGGCGTCTTCCGACGCCGAGCCGTTGGCGTGTTCGTGGAAGGCCCACGACGGCACGCAGAAGATGTCGCGTTCGGTCCAGTCGAAGCGGCGGCCGTCGATGATCGAGTGGCCCGAGCCCTTGGCGACCTGGTAGATCGTGCTGCCGGTGTGGCGATGCGCCTTCGTGCGCTCGTCGGCGCGCAGCATCTGCATCCGCGCGCCGATCGTGCGCATCACGGGGCCGGCCGTTCGCGGGTTCACGTAATCCATCATCACGCCATCGAACGGCGACCCGTCGGTGACCCTGGCGAAGCGGCTCAAAGCCTCGTAGGTCGGACCCCACTCGTACTTCAGGAGCGGCGAGTAGTCGTGCGACCAGCCGGTCCCGTGCGGCAGGAGTCCCGGAGCCGCCCAGGAGGCCGTCGACGCGTCGACCGGATGCGTCACCGCCTGCTGCAGGTCGGGGTGGACCTTGTAGAAGCCGGCGTCGAGCGCGTTCATCAGCGGGATGTCCAGGCCGTCCTGCCAGATGCAGGGCGAGCCGTCGGCCGACACACCGTGCTCGTGATAGGACCCGTTGGGCGTCAAGACGAAGTCGTTGCGGCCGAGGGTCATCTTCATGCCGTCGACGACGGTGTAGGCGCCGCTGCCTTCCATGATGAAGCGCAGCGCCGACGCGGAGTGCATGTGCGAGCTGGCAAGCTCGCCCGGATGCATCACCTGCAGGCCCGAATAGAGATGGCCGACCGCCGCGGCGACATCGCGGCGACCCGGATTGTTCAGGTAGATGACGCGTCGACCGGCCTGCTCCGGCGTGACCAGCTGCACCGAGCGCAGGACGTGTTCGCGCAGCTCGCTGTAGCGCCAGATCACCGGGACCGAATCGGACTTCGGTTGCCACGGCTCGATCTTGTTGGCGACCGTCCACAGTGCCGCGGTATCGAGGCGATCGAGCTCGGCGTAGTAGGCACGAAGCTCCGGCGTGTCGCTCACGTTGGCGCGGCCGACGGTCTCCTCGCGATAGGCGTCGTAGATGATTTCGGACATGGCGAACTCCTCGCGGACAGGGCTGGATTCCCCTGCCAATTATCGTGTTGTCGATGCGGCGCTCAGACGCTCAGGTAGCGCTCCCACAGATCGTGGCGCTCGGAGAGTTCGTCCGACGCGCCCTGCCAGACCACCTTGCCCTTCTCGAGGATGGTGTGCCGGTCGGCAAGCTTGACGAGGCGGCGGATGTACTTGTCGATGACGATGATCGTCAGGCCCGAGCCGCGGAGCCGGGCCAGGCACGACCAGATCTCCTCGCGCACCAGTGGCGCCAGTCCCTCGGTCGCCTCGTCGAGGATCAGCAGGTGCGGATTGGTGGTCAGGGCACGACCGATCGCGAGCATCTGCTGCTCGCCTCCGGAGAGTTGACCGCCGCCGTTCGCTCGCCGCTCGTGCAACCGCGGAAAGAGCTCGTAGACCCGTTTCACGGTCCACGGTTCGGCGTGGTCGTTCCGGCGCGCGGCGAACGCCAGTAGGTTCTCCTCCACGGAGAGATTGGTGAAGATCTGCCGACCTTCGGGGACGACGGCGATGCCGAGGCGAGCGATTCGGTCGGGCTCGAAGCGCTCGATCGGCTGGCCGCGAAAAATGACGCTGCCACCCGTCGGCCGGTTCAGGCCGAGGATGCTGCGAACGGTCGTGGTCTTGCCCATGCCGTTCTTGCCGAGCAGCGTGACCACCTCGCCCTCCGCGACCTGGAAGTCGACACCGAACAGCACTTCGCTGGCGCCGTAGCCCGCGTGCAAGTCCTTCACCTCGAGCAGCAGCGTCACCCGGCCTCCTCCTCGCCCAGGTAGGCCGCGCGCACTTCCGGGCTCTCGCGGATGGCCTCGACGGTGTCGGTCGCGAGGATGGCGCCCTCGACCAGCACGGTCACGCGGTCGACCAGCGAGAACACGGCATCCATGTCGTGCTCGACGAGCAGCACCGTGGCGTCGGTCCTGAGCGACCGGATCAGCGTCACCATGTCGGCCGATTCCTCGTGGCCCATGCCGGCCATGGGCTCGTCAAGAAGGATCATCCGCGGCTCCGTCGCAAGCGCGAGTCCGACATCGAGCCTGCGTCGGGCCGCGTGCGTCAGCGACGCGGCAGCAGCGTCGAGCGATTGGCCGAGCCAGACCCGCGCCGCGATAGCGGCAGCCCGGTCGCGGACGGTGCGGTCTCGCACCGCCGACCTGAACATCGACCACCACGGACCGACGTCGCGCTGAACGGCGACGACGAGGTTGTCGAGCACGGTCAGCGCCGAGAACACGCTGGTGATCTGGAACGAGCGCACCAGGCCGGCGTTGACCCGGGCTTCCTGGGAACGCGATGCGATCGGCGAGCCGAACAGCGCGATCCGCCCAGCATCGGCGGCGAGCGAGCCGGCCAGCAGCGAGATCAGCGTCGTCTTGCCGGCGCCGTTGGGGCCGATCACGGCATGGATGTGGCCGGCCTCGACGACGAGGTCGACGTCACGCGTCGCAACCAGCCCGCCGAAGCTCTTGCGCAGGCCGCGGACCTCGAGCGCCGGCGGCGTGCTCACCGCGCCGCGGCCCGCAGGCGTCGCCAGCGCGACACCGAGCTCAGGCCGTCCGGCACCAGCAGGACCACGGCCAGCAGGATGAGCCCGGTGTAGACGTGGAAGTAGGTGAAGTTGCTCGACAGCAGCTCTTCGATCGCCAGCAGCGCCGCGGCGCCGAGGATGCCGCCGTAGAAGTAGCCGACGCCGCCGAGCGCGACCATGATCAGCAAGGTGCCGGACTGCGACCAGTGCAGCAGTTGCGGGCTGACATAGAGGTTGTGCATCGCCAGCAGCGCGCCGGCCAGCCCGGCCATGGTGCCGGCGAGCACGAAGGCGCCGAGCCGGTAGCGGGCCACGTTGTAGCCGACCGCGAGCGCGCGCTGCTCGTTCTCGCGAATGGCGCTCAGCGCCAGCCCGAAGCGCGATCGCACGACCACCGCCATCAGCACGTGAACCAGCACCAGCCAGGCCAGCACGACGAGGAAGAAGGCGGCGTCACTCGTGATGTCGATGCCCAAGCCGACGACCGGCCGGGCGACGATGCGCAGGCCGTCGTCACCGCCGTAGGTGCGCAGGCCGACGAAGAAGAAGTAGAGCAACTGCGACATCGCCAT
>JBDTCA010000060.1:0-3139 GCA_039923815.1 Caldimonas sp.
CGGCGATCCAGGCCAGCGCCTGGTCGCGCAGGTCGGCGGTGCTGGTGGCGAGGCCGTCGATCCAGCCGATCTCGTGGCCCTCACGTGGGCTAAACAGGCGTCCTTCGACCAGATACGGCTGGGCCGCCATCAGGCCGAGGTGGCGCACGGTCTTGGTGATGCCGGTGGCGCCGGGAATGAGCCCGAGCGAGACCTCCGGCATGCCGAAGCGGATCTTCGCGGCACTGTTTGCTAAACCGGAATCGTCCAGGGCGAAGCGGGCATGGCCGATCAGCGCCACCTCCCAGCCACCGCCGAGCGCCGAACCGGCGAGCAGTGCCACGACCGGCCGGCCGAGCGTCTCGAGCGTGCGGTACGTTTTCTTGAGGGCCTCGATCTCGACGAAGCCGGACTTCGCGTCGGCCTCAGTCAGCGTCAGCAGGTGCTTCAGCGCCGCACCCGCGAAGAAGGTCGACTTTGCCGACGCCAGCAGCACCCCCTTGATGCGAGCCTTGTCGCGCACCGCAGCAGCCGCGGCCTCGGCGAGGTCGTGCTGCCACTCGAGGGTCATCGTGTTGACGGCGGCGCCTGGCGCGTCGAACGTGATGGTGGCGATGCCGTCGTCGGCCAGCTCGTAGCGAAGGGTGTTCATCGGATCAGATGCGCTCGATGACCGTCGCGATGCCCATGCCACCGCCGACGCAGAGCGTGACCAGGCCGCGCTTCAGGTTGCGGCGCTCGAGCTCATCGAGCAGCATGCCGACGAGCATGGCGCCGGTGGCGCCGAGCGGGTGGCCCATGGCGATGGCGCCGCCGTTGACGTTGACCTTCTCGTGCGGCACGCCCATCTCGCGCATGAAGCGCATCGGCACGGCCGCGAAGGCCTCGTTGACCTCGAACAGGTCGATGTCATCGATCGTCAGGCCCGCCTTCGCGAGCGCCTTGCGTGTCGCCGGCATCGGACCGGTCAGCATGATGGTCGGATCCGCACCTGAGAGCGCGGTGGCCACGACGCGGCCGCGCGGCGCCAGGCCGAGCGTTCGCCCCATCGCCTCGCTGCCAATCAGCACCGCCGCCGCACCGTCGACGATGCCCGACGAATTGCCGGCCGTATGCACGTGAAGAATCCGCTCGACCTGCGGATAGCGCGCCAGAGCGACAGCGTCGAAGCCCATGGCGCCGAGATCGGCGAATGCGACCTTGAGCTGGCCCAGTCCCTCGAGGGTCGTGCGCGGCTTGATGAACTCGTCGCGCTCGAGCAGCGTGATGCCGATCTCGTCCTCGACGGCGATCACCGAGCGGTCGAAGTGGCCGGCCGCCTGCGCGGCAGCGGCGCGTTGCTGCGACGTGAGCGCGTAGGTGTCGACGTCGTCGCGGCCCCAGCCGCCCAGCGTCGCGATGAGGTCGGCGCCGATGCCCTGCGGCACGAAGCCGATGGCGTGATTGGTGGCCGGGTCCTGCGACCAGGCGCCGCCATCGGCACCGATCGGCACGCGCGACATGCTCTCGACGCCGCCGGCCACGACCAGGTCTTCCCAGCCGCTGGCCACTTTCTGCGCCGCAATGTTGACGGCCTCGAGCCCGGAGGCGCAGAAGCGGTTGATCTGCATGCCGGCAACCTTGACGTCCCAGCCTGCCTTCAACGCCGCCGTCCTGGCGATCACCGAGCCCTGTTCACCGACCGGCGAGACGACGCCCATGACGACGTCGTCGAGCGCTGCCGGATCGAAGCCGTGGCGCTTCTGCAGCTGGACGAGCAGGCCGGCGAGCAAGTCGACCGGCTTGACGTCGTGCAGGCTGCCGTCCTTCTTCCCCTTACCGCGCGGGGTGCGCACGGCGTCGAAAATCATCGCGTGGGTCATCGTCGTCCTCCTTCAAGGCACTGTGTCATTCTGAGCGCAGCGACGAATCCCCCGAAGAAGGCACCCCATGCAGTACAGCCACGAACACGAAGAAATCCAGCGCACCCTCAAGCGCTTCATCGACGACGAGATCAATCCGCACGTCGACGAGTGGGAGGCCGCCGAGGAATTCCCGGCGCATGCGGTCTTTGCCAGGCTCGGCGAGCTCGGCCTGCTCGGCCTCACCAAGCCGGAGAAGTACGGCGGCATGGCGCTCGACTATTCGTTCTCGGTGGCGATGGCCGAGACGCTCGGCCACGTCGCCTGTGGCGGCGTGCCCATGGCCATCGGCGTACAGACCGACATGGCGACTCCGGCGTTGGCGCGCTTCGGTCACGAGGCGCTGTGCCACGAGTTCCTGGTGCCGGCCATCGCCGGGCGAGCGGTCGGCTGCATCGGCGTCAGCGAGCCTGGCGCGGGCTCCGACGTGGCGAGCATCCGGACGACCGCGAAGAAGGACGGCGGCGACTACGTCATCGACGGCGCGAAGATGTGGATCACCAACAGCCTGCAGGCCGACTGGATGTGCCTGCTCGCGAACACCTCGGAGGGGCCGGCGCACAAGAACAAGAGCCTGATCATGGTGCCCATGGATTCGCCCGGCGTGACCCGTGCGAAGAAGATCAGGAAGATCGGGATGATGTCGAGCGACACCGGCCTCATCAACTTCGATGGCGTGCGCGTGCCGCAGACGAACCGCGTCGGCGAGGAAGGCCTCGGTTTCACCTACCAGATGATGCAGTTCCAGGAGGAGCGCCTCTGGGCCGCGGCCAACGCGATCCAGAGCCTGCTCAACTGCATCTCGCAGACGGCCGATTACGCCCGCGAGCGCAAGATCTTCGGCCAGAGCGTGCTCGACCACCAGGTCGTGCACTACAAGCTCGCGGAGCTGAAGACCGAGGTCGAGGCGCTGCGCGGGCTGGTCTACATGGCGACCGAGAAGTACGTGGCCGGCGGCGACGTCACCGAGTGGGCGTCGATGGCCAAGCTGAAGGCGTGCCGGCTCGCCCGTATCGTTCCCGATGCCTGCATGCAGTACTGGGGCGGCATGGGCTACACCTGGGAGAACCCGGTCGCCCGCTACTTCCGAGACGGCCGACTCGGATCGATCGCCGGAGGGGCCGACGAAGTGATGCTCGGCATCATCGCCAAGCACATGCACACACTGCCGGTGCGGCGCTGAGGCGCCCGGGCAGCGGGTGACGGCGCCGCGTCGGTCGGATGCGATGATTCCCGCCATGTCGACACCCACGGAAAGT
>JBDTCA010000061.1:0-15869 GCA_039923815.1 Caldimonas sp.
ACGATCGACGTCTGGGAGCACGCCTACTACATCGACTATCGCAACGCCCGTCCGAAGTTCGTCGAGGCCTACCTCGCGTCGCTGGTCAACTGGGACTTCGCTTCCGCCAACTTCGCCTGAATCGCCGCAGGGTGGGGCTCGAGAAGTCTGCCCGTCAGTTGCCGAACGGGCCACCGCGCAGTTTGCTACCCGGCTTGATTCCGCGCTTTGCGAACCAGCCCTCGTTCATTTCGAGAACATAGCGCACGGGCGACGTCGAGCAATGACCGTCTAGCGTTTGCGGTTTCATGCTGTCGACGTTGACAATGCTGCCGTCGTCAGCCACGAACGCGACCGCGAGCGGAATCAGGGTGTTCTTCATCCAGAAGCATTGCTGGCCCGGCTGCTCAAAGGCGAACAGCATGCCTTCGTTGGTGCCTAGGGCGGTTCGGAACATCAAGCCGATCTCGCGTTGTTCGGCCGTGCGCGCGAGCTGCGCGGTGATGTTGTGGATGCCGGCGTTGATCCGGATCGCGGGCAGACTTTGTGGCCCGGCTTGCCCCAACACCGCGCCAGTGACCAATAGCGCCGAGAGACCACCAATCCATCGACTTGCTCTGTTTTTCATGCCATGTCATCCGACTTAGAATTTAGGGCTGCATTGCAACGCCAGCCGGAGCGACATTTTCCATGTATCAGCACATCGTGGTGCCCGAAGGCGGGCAGAAGATCAAAGTCAACGCCGATTTTTCTCTGGTCGTGCCTGACGAGCCGATCATTCCCTTCATCGAAGGCGACGGGATCGGAGCCGACATCACGCCAGTGATGATGAAGGTGGTCGACGCCGCCGTGGCCAAGGCCTATGGCGGCAAGAGGAAGATTCACTGGATGGAAGTCTTCGCCGGCGAGAAGTCGACGCGCGTCTACGGCCCCGATGTCTGGCTGCCGCCCGAAACCCTCGACGCCGTCAAGGACTACGTGGTCTCGATCAAGGGGCCGCTGACGACGCCCGTGGGCGGCGGTATTCGCTCGTTGAATGTCGCGTTGCGTCAGGAACTCGACCTCTATGTGTGCCTGCGGCCGATCCAGTACTTCAAGGGCGTTCCCTCGCCGGTAAAGGCGCCGGAGAAGACGAACATGGTGATCTTCCGCGAGAACTCGGAAGACATCTACGCCGGCATCGAGTTCGAGGCGGAGAGCGAAAAGGCCAAGCGCCTGATCAAGATCCTGCAGGAAGACTTCGGTGTCAAGAAAATCCGATTCCCGAACACGTCGGGAATCGGCATCAAGCCGGTCTCGCGCGAAGGCACGGAGCGGCTGGTGCGCAAGGCCATCCAGTACGCGATCGAACACGACAAGCCGTCGGTGACCCTGGTTCACAAGGGCAACATCATGAAGTTCACGGAAGGCGGATTCCGTGACTGGGGCTACGGTCTGGCGCAAACGGAGTTCGGCGCCGAGCCGATCGATGGCGGGCCATGGTGTCGCTTCAAGAATCCGAAAACCGGAAGCGAAATCATCATCAAGGACGTGATCGCCGATGCTTTCCTGCAGCAGATCCTGCTGCGCCCGGCCGAATATTCGGTGATCGCGACCCTCAACCTGAATGGCGACTACGTCTCCGACGCACTCGCCGCACAGGTCGGTGGCATCGGCATCGCGCCTGGCGCGAACATGAGCGATTCCGTGGCGATGTTCGAGGCCACGCATGGCACGGCACCGAAATACGCCGGCAAGGACTACGTCAATCCCGGTTCGGAAATCCTGTCAGCCGAAATGATGTTGCGCCACATGGGCTGGGCGGAGGCGGCCGACATCATCATCAGTTCGATGGAGAAATCCATCCTGTCGAAGAAGGTCACGTATGACTTTGCGAGGCTCATGGAAGGAGCCACGCAAGTGTCGTGCTCCGGATTCGGCCAAGTCATGATCGATCACATGTAGGCGAGCGTGCTCGCGAAAAGAGCCCGCCCGTTCGGCGGGCTTTTTTCATGGCGCCGACCCTCCATGTATGGACGGGCCGACGAATTGCCTTGCACCTGATAACGCAGGGAGGCTTGTGAATTAGTCCGCCGCTTCAATATGTCAATGGACCCGCGCCGCAAGGCCAACTCGATAGAATGATTTCATGCCCGACGACAAGCCCCAGTTACCCGTTGTTCGGCCCCGGCCCGATGACGGCCAGGGGGCGGCGGTCGCGGAGCGGCAGACCCAAAAGACCGAGCCGCCGCGCATGTACCAGGTTGTCCTGCTCAACGACGATTACACGCCGATGGAGTTCGTGGTGATGGTGCTGCAGGAATACTTCGGCCGGGACCTGGAAACCTCGACGCAGATCATGTTGAAGATCCACCGCGATGGACGCGGCGTATGCGGCGTGTATTCAAAAGATGTCGCGGCCACGAAAGTGGAGTTGGTGCTGGCCGCCGCGAGGCGGGGAGGTCACCCGTTGCAATGCATTATGGAGTCCGCATGATCGCGCAAGAGTTGGAAGTCAGTCTGCACATGGCCTTCGTCGAGGCTCGTCAGCAGCGTCACGAATTCATCACCGTCGAGCATCTCCTGATGGCGCTGCTCGACAACCCTTCGGCCGCCGAGGTGCTGCGCGCGTGTTCGGCGAATCTCGACGATCTGAGGAAAAGTCTCCTCGGCTTCATCAAGGAGAACACCCCGACGGTCGGCGGTGCCGACGAGGTCGATACCCAGCCCACCCTGGGTTTTCAGCGCGTCATACAGCGCGCGATCATGCATGTGCAGTCGACCGGAAGTGGCAAGAAGGAAGTGACTGGCGCCAACGTGCTTGTGGCGATATTCGGCGAGAAGGACTCCCACGCCGTCTATTACCTCCATCAGCAGGGCGTGACCCGGCTCGATGTGGTCAATTTCATCGCGCACGGAATCAAGAAGTCCGACCCCCCCGAGCCGTCTAAACCCGGCGAGAGCAACGGCTCGAGCGGCGAGGGCGACAAGGACGAAGGCGATGGCAAGGGCTCGCCACTGGATCAATTCACGCAGAACCTGAACCAGCTCGCGCGCGACGGCAAGATCGATCCCCTCATCGGTCGCGAGCACGAGGTGGAGCGCGTCATCCAGATCCTGTGCCGTCGGCGCAAGAACAACCCGCTGCTTGTCGGTGAAGCCGGAGTCGGCAAGACGGCGATCGCCGAAGGCCTGGCCTGGCGCATCACGCAGTCGGAAGTGCCTGAAGTCCTTGCCGAGTCGGTGGTGTATTCGCTCGACATGGGCGCTCTGCTCGCGGGTACGAAATATCGGGGCGACTTCGAGCAGCGGCTGAAGGGTGTCCTCAAGCAGCTGAAAGACCAGCCCAACGCGATCCTCTTCATTGACGAGATTCATACGCTGATCGGGGCGGGAGCCGCCTCCGGTGGCACGCTCGACGCGAGCAATCTGCTCAAGCCGGCACTGAGCTCGGGGGCGATGAAATGCATCGGCGCCACGACCTTCAGCGAATATCGCGGCATCTTCGAGAAGGATGCGGCGCTTTCCCGTCGCTTCCAGAAGGTCGACGTCGTCGAGCCTTCGGTCGAGCAGACCGTGGAGATCCTGAAAGGCTTGAAATCGCGCTTCGAGGAGCATCACAGCGTCAAGTACGCCCCGGCGGCGTTGCAGGCGGCCGCAGAGCTTTCAGCCAAGTTCATCAACGACCGGCACCTGCCCGACAAGGCCATCGATGTCATCGACGAAGCCGGAGCTGCCCAGCGCATCCTTCCCAAGAACAAGCAGAAGAAGACCATCACCCGAGCCGAAGTCGAGGAGATCGTTGCCAAGATTGCACGGATACCGCCGGCCAGCGTGTCGAGCGACGATCGCGGCAAGCTGAAGACGCTCGACCGCGACCTGAAGAGCGTCGTGTTCGGGCAGGAGCCGGCGATCGATGCACTGGCTGCGGCCATCAAGATGGCACGCTCCGGTCTGGGCCGTCCAGACAAGCCGATCGGCTCGTTCCTGTTCAGCGGCCCCACGGGCGTGGGCAAGACCGAAGTCGCGAAGCAATTGGCTTTCGTGCTCGGGATCGAGCTGATCCGCTTCGACATGAGCGAGTACATGGAGCGCCATGCGGTCAGCCGTCTCATCGGCGCGCCGCCGGGCTACGTCGGCTTCGATCAGGGTGGTTTGCTGACTGAGGCGATCTCGAAGAAGCCCCATGCCGTTTTGCTCCTCGACGAGATCGAGAAGGCGCATCCGGATGTCTTCAACGTCTTGCTCCAGGTCATGGATCACGGCACTCTGACCGACAACAACGGACGCAAGGCTGATTTCCGGCAGGTCATCATCATCATGACGACCAACGCCGGCGCAGAGGCGCTCAACAAGTCGTCGATAGGCTTCACGAACTCGAAGGAAGCCGGGGATGAGATGGCCGACATCAAGCGGTTGTTCACACCTGAGTTTCGTAACCGCCTCGATGCGACCGTGAGCTTCAAGTCGCTCGACGAGGACATCATCCTGCGCGTCGTCGACAAGTTCTTGCTACAGCTCGAAGGCCAGCTGTCGGAGAAGAAGGTCGAGGTCACGTTCACTGATGCGTTGCGACAGCAGCTGGCCAAGAAGGGCTTCGATCCGCTCATGGGCGCCCGGCCGATGCAACGGCTCATACAGGACACGATTCGTCGTGCGCTCGCGGACGAGCTGCTGTTTGGCCGCTTGGTCGACGGTGGTCGGTTGACAGTCGATATCGACGCGGACGGCAAGCCTGTACTCGATATCCAGCCGCTCAAGAAAAGCGACAGGCCGAAGGCCGAGCCGGCGACGGCCTGACAGGGGGCCGAACCGACTCGCTTCGAGTCAGGTTCGGCCCGACACCGGATCTTGTTTGAAGAATTCGGCGAGCAGCGCGTAGATGCGCGGCTGCTCCGTTCTCAGTTCGCGGGGCGCCACGAAGAAGGCCTCCGACGCGACGGCGAACAGCTCCTCGATCGCTTCAGCGCCGTAGGGATCAAGGAAAGTATCTTCGCCATGGTCGATGCGTCTGGCGAAAAGTACGTATTCCTCGGCCAACGCACTCTGCCAGCAACCACGCTCGGAGTCGCGACGTGCTTCTTCCGCGCCCGACGTCGCGCCCGCGCGCATGTCGATCACGTGTGCAAATTCATGCACGACGACGTTGTAGCCGGCAGCCGCTGACTCACCGGCCTCGTCGACATCGCGCCAAGCCAGCATCACCGGCCCGCCGCTCATCGCTTCTCCGCTCAGCTCTTCGTCATAAGAGTGCACGACGCCATCGTCGTCTTCGTTTTCTCGCCGGGCGACGACGGCGTCTTCATGTACGACGATGCCGACGAAGCCGTCGAACCAGTGCAAGCCCAGCTTCAGCGCGGGCAAGCAGGCCTGCGTGGCGATGGCCACCGCCATCACGTCGGTCACGACGAGTCCGCGGGCACCGGTGAATTCCTTGCTGGCCAGAAACAGCGTGGCCATCTCGCGCAAGTCCGCCAGATCCTCGTGGCTGCGAGCCGCCAAAAAAGGAAAGCGATGCAAGGTCGACTGCCACATGACCTCCGGAATCGGTCGGCGCCGGAGCGTTCGAATGCGCCACAAGCGTTGCCACCAACCGCTCACGGGCGAGTGCCAGTCTCCGGAGCTATCCGCGCGAAGCCGTCTGCACTCCAGCGAAGGACCTCGGCGCGCTCCGGCAATCCGTTGTCGAGGTGCCAATCGGTCATCACGTGGCGCACCGTTCCGGGAGCGACCTCGTGGCACGCCGGTGCATGTGTGTGGCCATGCACGAGGGTCGGTGTCTGCGCCTGCTGCATCCACGCACGCGTCGCTTCGCTGTCGAGATCTACACGACGGCGCACATCTGTGCATGGCCGATCTCCCCGACGGCGCATCGCACGGCCGACGGCCTCACGTGCCGATCTCGGCAGCGCCAGAAACAGGCTCTGAACGCCGGAGCGGCGAACGAGGGTGCGATAACGCTGGTAGCCCACATCGCCGAGACACAGGGCATCACCGTGCGAAGCGAGCAGACGTGCACCGAACGCGACGACGATGGTCGGATCGGCCAGACGCATCACGCCACTCGACTGCAGCATGGCATCACCGACCAGAAAATCACGGTTCCCCGGCATGAAGGCGACCGTTCGTGATCGCGACGCTTCCCTGAGCACCTCGACACAACGCGACTCGAAGCTGCCGGCACGAATGTCGTCACCGATCCACATCTCGAACAGATCGCCGAGGATGAAAATTGCATCGGCGCGCGTCTGGTGAAGATGCGTGGCCCATGCATCGAACACGCGCGGCGTGCCCTGGGCGATGTGGAGGTCGGAAATGAAATCGATCGCACGCCAATCAGGCGGAGCCGTGAAGGTCGGCGTGGCGTCCGGAAGAAACCACGCCTGCCCCGACGACACAGAGGTATGCGAGATCAGCGTCAGGCCACCACGGTCGCGCGCGTGATGACGACATCGTCGAGCGGCACGTCAGCGTGGCCGGAGCGCGTGCCGGTACGCACCTGCTCGATCGCGTCGACGACCTCGCGACCACCGGTCACCTTGCCGAAGACTGCATAGCCCCACCCCTGTGGCGATTCCGACTTGAAGTTCAAGAATTCGTTGTCGGCGGCGTTGATGAAAAACTGGGCCGTGGCCGAGTGGGGCGCAGACGTGCGCGCCATCGCGACTGTGTACTTGTCATTCTTCAGACCGTTCGAGGCCTCGTTCTGAATCGTCGAGCCAGTGGGCTTCTGCGACATGCCAGGCTCGAAACCACCGCCCTGGACCATGAAGCCCTTGATGACCCGGTGGAACACCGTGCCGTCGAAATGACCATTCTCGACGTTGGTGATGAAATTCTTGACCGTCTCGGGCGCTTTCACGTCATCGAGTTCAAGACGAATCGTGCCATGGCTCGTTTCCAGATCGACTTGCTTTGTCACTTCACTTCTCCAGGGTTGCTTTTTTGATGATGACGGGCTTCAGCGGAACGTCGCCCGGCCCGGTGGGAACGGCCTTGATCTTGTCGACCACGTCCATGCCCGAAACGACCTTGCCGAACACGGCGTAGCCGTTGCCGTCGCGCGATTTCGCCTGGTTCAGGAAATCGTTGTCCTTGACGTTGATGAAGAACTGCGCCGTCGCCGAATTCGGATCGCTGGTGCGCGCCATCGCCACGCTGCCGCGCTGGTTGACCAGCCCGTTGCTGCTCTCGAGTTCGATCGGCGGACGAGTCGCCTTTTCCTTCAGATCTGCGGTCATGCCGCCGCCCTGGATCATGAAGCTGGAAATGACGCGATGGAAGACCGTGCCGTTGTAGTGGCCCGACTTCAAGTACTGCAGGAAGTTCGCCACCGACTTAGGAGCCTTCGCGGCATCGAGCTCTATGACGATGTCGCCTTCCGAAGTCGCGAGCTTGACCGTCTGGGCCAGAGCCGAACCCGAAGCCATCAGGGTTACGGCGGTCGCCAGCGACAAAGCCAGGCGTTGCAGGGAACTGTTCATCGCATTCCTTTCGGGTGTTCGATCAAGGGACGTTGGTCATCGTGCTCAGCTGCCGAACCAGCGCCAGCTTTCTGGGCAACGCAGCGCTTGAAGGTTCGAGGCGCAGTGCCTTCGCGTAAGACTGCCCCGCCAGCATCACCTGCACATCGCCCAGATTCTCGTGAGCGGGCGCGTAACCGGGGTTCAGGCGCAAGGCTTCTTCCAACTCGGCGCGTGCGCGGCCGTAGTCTCCAGAAGCGGCGTACAGGGCAGCAAGATTGTTGTGCGGCTCAGCCAGTTCCGGGAAGTCCTGGATGAGTTGCCGGAGCAAGTTCGACGCCTCGACGGTGTGGCCCGAGTCGGCGAGAACGACTGCTTTCAAGAAGCGCATCTGCGCATCTTTCGGCTTCAAGGCGAGATATCGATCGGCGCGGGTCAGTGCCGCGACGCTCTGGCCGGCGTGATGCAAACGCGTCACCTCGTTCAGGTCGTCTGCAAGGGACGCAGCGGCAGGGCAGGCCACCACGAGCGAAAGCAACAAGCCGGCGGCGAGGATCAGGAATTTCATCGGCAGATCAGAGGCCGCGGCACTCGCATATCACTCACGCTGGAGGGCGCTGCATGACCGAATAATGGCGCCGCTATACTGAATCGATTGTAGGGCAAGCACATCAGGCGAGCCCGTTTCCACCTCGTTGGCGCGCGCCGGCGCAGGGCATGAAATCTGACCGCGCCGCATGACACTTCGCATCCACAATACCCTGACGCGGGCGACCGAAGTCTTCAAGCCGATCACCCCGGGCCACGTCAAGCTGTATGTCTGCGGGATCACGATCTATGACCTGAGCCACATGGGCCATGCGCGATTCATGATGGCTTTCGACGTCGTCCAGCGCTGGCTTCGCGTGATCGGTTACCGCGTCACCTACGTGCGCAACGTCACCGACGTCGATGACAAGATCATCCGGCGTGCGCTGGAGCGCGGCATCTCGATCCGCGCCCTCACCGAGGAGATGGTTCAGGCGCTCCACGAAGATGCTGCGAAGCTCGGCATCGAACCGCCGACGCACGAGCCCAGAGCCACGCAATATGTGCCGGAGATGCTCGACATGATCGAGACGCTCGAAGCCAAAGGGTTCGGCTATCGCGCCAGCAATGGAGACGTCAATTACTCGGTGCGCAGGTTCCCGGCCTACGGCAAGCTCTCCGGCAAGTCGATCGATCAATTGCGAGCGGGTGAACGCGTCGCGGTGCTCGATGGAAAAGAGGATCCGCTTGACTTCGTGATGTGGAAGTCCGCCAAGGACAGCGAGCCGGACGATGCCAAGTGGCCGAGCCTGTACGGCCCCGGTCGGCCGGGGTGGCACATCGAGTGTTCGGCGATGTGTAAGGCACTTCTCGGCGACCACTTCGACATCCATGGCGGAGGTCAGGACCTGACTTTCCCGCACCACGAGAACGAGATCGCGCAGAGCGAAGCCGCCAACGGTGGAAAGTTTGTCAACGTCTGGATGCACAACGGCTTGCTCAACATCGACAACGAAAAGATGTCGAAGTCGTTGGGCAATTTCTTCACCATTCGCGACGTGCTTGCGCGTTACGACGGCGAGACGATCCGGTTCTTCATGTTGCGGGCTCATTACCGGAGCCCGTTCAATTTCAGCGACGCCAATCTCGACGATGCGAAGAGCGCGCTGCGCCGCCTGTACACGGCGCTCGACGGCGTCGGCGAAGTTGCAGGCGATGTCGGTGACTGGGTCGATCCCCGCGCTGCGGCCTTTCGTGACGCCATGAACGATGACTTCAACACGCCCATTGCCGTCGCCGTGTTGTTCGATCTGGCCAGCTCGCTCAACCGCGACGGCCTGTCCACCGACGCAATACTCCTCAAAGGGCTCGGCTCGACCCTCGGTATCCTTCAACAAGCGCCGAGGAGCTTTCTGCAAGCGGGGGCCGGCGCTGGCCTGAGTCTTGACGAGGCACGCATCGACGAGCGCATCGCGGCACGCGCCGAGGCCAAGCGGGGCCGCGACTTCGTGCGCGCCGACGCCATCCGCAAGGAGCTCGCCGAGCAAGGTGTCGTGCTCAACGACAGCGCTCAAGGCACCACCTGGATCCGGGGTTGAGTTTGGCGGCCGCAACGCCTTATCTTGCGACGCCCGAGCTTTGGGACGAAGCCTGCAGGCACCTCGCGAAGCGAGACCGGGTGATGAGAAAACTCATCCCGCGGTTCGCCGAGGGTCGGCTCGAGAGCCGCGGTGATGCATTCACGACGCTGGCGCGATCAATCGTCGGCCAGCAGATTTCCGTGAAAGCGGCACAGGCCGTCTGGGATCGTTTCGTGGCGCTCACGGCAGGTTCGGCGCACCCCTTGTTGCCGGCCGACGTTCTCGCACTCGACGCGCCGCAGATCCGCGCAGCCGGCCTGTCCGCACGCAAGGTCGAGTATCTGTGCGACCTGGCTCAGCACTTCGAATCCGGCAGCGTCCACGTCGGCCAGTGGCGCACGATGGACGACGAGGCCATCATCGAAGAGCTGGTTGCGATCCGCGGCATCGGGCGCTGGACCGCCGAGATGTTCCTCATCTTCCATCTGCTGCGACCCAACGTGTTGCCGCTCGACGATGTCGGCCTCATCAAGGGCATCAGCATGAATTATTTCAGCGGTGAGCCCGTCTCTCGAGCTGAGGCACGAGAGGTCGGCGACGCCTGGTCGCCGTACCGATCTGTGGCGACTTGGTACATTTGGCGCAGCCTCGATCCATTGCCTGTGGCCTATTGATGAGCAAGAAACATTTCCTGGATTTCGAGCATCCGGTCGCCGAGCTGGAAGCGAAGATCGAAGAGCTTCGCTACGTCCAGAACGAGTCTGCCGTCGACATCTCGGAGGAGATCGATCGCCTCAGCAAGAAGAGCCTGCTGCTCACGAAAGACATCTACTCGGGACTGACTCCCTGGCAGGTCACGCAAATTGCACGCCATCCGCAACGGCCTTACACCCTCGACTACGTCAACGAGGTGTTCACCGATTTCCAGGAACTGCACGGTGATCGCGCCTTCGCCGACGACCAGTCGATCGTCGGCGGCATCGCCCGCTTCAACGGCCAGGCCTGCATGGTGTTCGGACATCAGAAAGGCCGCGACACCAAGGAGCGTGCCGTGCGCAACTTCGGCATGTCGCGACCGGAGGGTTACCGCAAGGCGCTCCGACTCATGAAGCTTGCCGAAAAGTTCGGAATGCCGGTGTTCTCTTTCGTGGATACACCAGGTGCTTATCCTGGGATAGGTGCCGAGGAGCGGGGTCAGTCCGAGGCGATCGGCCGCAACATTTTCGAGATGGCACAGCTCGAGGTGCCGATCATCGTCACCATCATCGGCGAGGGTGGCTCCGGCGGCGCGCTCGCCATCAGCGTCGGCGACCAGTTGCTGATGCTCCAGTACTCGATCTATTCGGTGATCTCACCGGAAGGTTGCGCATCCATCTTGTGGAAGACAGCCGAGCGTGCGGCCGACGCAGCCGAGCAGCTCGGCATCACGGCTCATCGGCTGAAAGCCCTCGGGCTGGTCGACAAGATCGTCAACGAGCCGGTCGGCGGTGCGCACCGCGAGCCTAAACAGATGGCGGCGATGCTCAAGCGCGCATTGAACGATGCCTTTCGACAGGTCGCCGACCTGCCGGTCAAGGATCTGGTGCAACGCCGCTACGAGCGGTTGCAGTCCTACGGCCGCTTTACCGACACGACGCAGCGCTGACGCGGCCGGCTGGGGCGGCGCTCTCACCGGACGCTGGGTCGCGGTCGCTTTCAGCGGCGGTCGCGACTCGACTGCGCTGCTTCACGCCACCGCAGTGGCCGCCGCCTCGCTTGGAGTCGAAGTGATCGCGCTGCATGTGCATCACGGGCTCAGCGACCACGCCGATGAATGGCTCGCCCACTGCGCGGCGACATGCCGCGGCTGGGCCCGGCGCGGGCTGCGCATCACGTTCGCCAGCACCCGCATCGACGCGGCGCCCGCGGCAGGCGAAAGCGTCGAAGCCTGGGCTCGACGTGCACGCTATCGAGCGCTGCACGAGATGTGCACAGCGGCCGGTGCCGACCTCCTCCTCCTCGGACACCATCGCCGCGACCAGGCCGAGACATTCCTGTTGCAAGCCTTGCGCAGCGGAGGCGTTGCTGCACTCTCGGCCATGCCGGTGACCGCGCGGCGCGATGGCGTCACGTGGGCGAGGCCATGGCTCAAGACAGCGCCCGAGCTGATCGAGCGATACGCGCGGACACATCGGCTGCGCTGGATCGAAGACGACAGCAACGCGGATACGCGCTTCGCCCGGAATCGCCTCCGCATCGACGTCTGGCCCGTGCTGGCAAAAGCGTTCCCCGACGCGGAAACGACATTGGCAGCCGCCGCAGTCTGGGCTCAGCAGGCCGCAGAGGTCATCGGGGCCGTAGCGGCAGTCGACGTGGCTCGGATTGTCGGGGAACGCGGCTTGTCGATCGCTGCATGGCGCGAGTTGGACATCTATCGCCAGAGCCATGCCATGCGCGCCTGGCTGTTCGAGAAAACGGGCCAGTCGGCACCCGCGTCCTTGATCGACAGGCTCCTGGCCGAGCTCGACACGGTCGGCTCGAAACGTTGGCCGACACCGTGTGGGGAACTACGAAGTTATCGCGGCAGTCTGCAATGGCACGGTGACACTTTTCCGAACCCTGATGGCGGCCCGACTCGCGTTGACCTCAGCCAGCCGGGCCCTCATGCCATCAGTTCATGGGGCGGTGTCTTCGACGTGCGGGAGGTGAACGGCGACGGCCTGTCGACGCGGCTCGCGCGCCACTTGACCCTCCGCGCCCGGGCACCCGGAGACCGGTTCCAGCTGGGCCCGGACCGTCCGCCACGCAGCCTGAAGCTGCAGTACCAGGCCGCTGCGATTCCAGCTTCGCAACGTCGCGGGCCCATCGTCTGCGCCGGCGACCGACTGGTGTTTGTGCCCGGCCTGGGTCTGGATGCACGGGTCAAGGCGGAGAGTGGGGAGCCGCAAATCTCGTTGCGGTGGAGTACCTCACCAGCCTGATTTCCAGGGGTCCGCAGCTCGCTAGAATCACGCCCCTCCATGGCACTGATCGTTCACAAATACGGCGGCACATCGATGGGCTCGCCCGAGCGCATCCAGAGCGTCGCCAAGCGCGTCGGCAAGTGGTCGCGGGCCGGTCACCGAATGGTCGTCGTGCCTTCGGCGATGAGCGGCGAGACCAATCGGTTGCTGTCGCTGGCCAAGCAGCTCTCGCCCGACAACTCGAACCCAGCGCTGTTGCGCGAGCTCGACGCCATCGCAGCGACCGGCGAGCAGGTGTCGGTCGGCCTGCTCTCGATCGCACTGCAGGCCGAGGGTCTTGACGCCGTCAGCTATGCCGGCTGGCAAGTGCCGATCCGCACCGATTCTTCCTACACGAAGGCGCGCATCCAGCACATCGACGGGACCCGCATCGCTTCGGATCTTGACGCCGGCAAGGTGGTGGTGATCACCGGCTTCCAGGGTGTCGACGAACGCGGCTTCGTCACGACGCTCGGCCGCGGCGGCTCAGACACCTCGGCTGTCGCGATCGCCGCCGCGATGAAGGCCGACGAGTGCCTGATCTACACCGATGTCGACGGGGTCTACACCACCGATCCGCGAATCGTCGCCGACGCCCGCAGGCTGAACTCGATCAGCTTCGAAGAAATGCTGGAGATGGCCAGCCTAGGCTCCAAGGTGCTGCAGATCCGGTCCGTGGAGTTCGCCGGCAAATACCGTGTGCCGCTTCGCGTGCTCTCCAGTTTCACGCCGTGGGACATCGACATCGCCGAAGAAGCCCGCTCCGGCACGCTCATCACTTTCGAGGAGGGTCTCAAGATGGAACAAGCCATCGTGTCCGGTATCGCCTTCAGCCGCGACGAAGCCAAGATCAGCCTGATGGGCGTGACCGACAAGCCCGGCATCGCCCACCTCATACTCGGCCCCGTTGCCGCCGCCAACATCGACGTCGACGTCATCATCCAGAACGTGTCCCACGATGGTCGCACCGACTTCTCGTTCACCGTGCATCGCAGCGACTACGCGCGCACGATGGACCTGATGAAGACGGCCGTGATCCCGCACACGGGTGCGGCTGGACTCACGGGTGACGACCGGATCTGCAAGGTCTCGATCGTCGGCATCGGCATGCGCTCTCACGTGGGTGTGGCGAGCCGGATGTTCAGTACGCTGAGCGACGAGGCGATCAACATCCAGATGATCACGACCAGCGAGATCAAGACCAGCGTCGTCATCGACGAGAAGTACATGGAGCTCGCGGTGCGCGCCCTGCACAAGGCGTTTGATCTGGATCAGGAACCGGCTGCGGCGAGGACGAGCCGTTAGAATCCCGACCCACGGAGCTGTGACCGAGTGGCCGAAGGTGCTCCCCTGCTAAGGGAGTATGTGGGCAAAACCTGCATCCAGGGTTCGAATCCCTGCGGCTCCGCCAGATAGCCTCTGAACCAAGCCCCGCAAGGGGCTTTCTTCATTGGCACGCTCGCCGGTGGGTCAACAGTCCCGGAACGGACTCGTCGCCCCCTCCTCCGGAACCGAGAGAACCCTGGCCGCTGCCTGGCGCGCGCTGAGCCTCAGTGTCTCGGTGATGCGCGCGGCCTCGCGCGCCGTGGCTTCGATCGTGGCCGATGTCGGCACACCGCTACAGGCCAGCAGATAGATCAAGCGCCGCGAGGTGCCAACCGTGGCGCCGGTTTGCGAAGCGATGCGCGGCACGAGCGCATCGAGCGCTTCGGCCTGCATGCCGACGCGCGACGCCACGTGAGCCATGCGCTTGGAATCGATGCGGCCTGTGAAAAACACGCCTACGAAGAGAGCGGCGAAAACCAGACCGACGATGGTGAAGACATGCTTCATTGCCTCTCCTGCGGTTTGCCGATCATAGGCAGGCCATCACCGAGCAGCCGCCTGGATAACTGTATATATTCACAGTATGAACGCACTGCCTCACTCCCAACGCGCGATTTCAAGCGACGAGGCACCGCGCCCTGAAGCTGCGGCACGAGGAACCCCGAAAGGGCGGGCCACGGTGTGGGCGATCGAGCACCGTTTTTCGCAACGGGTCGCCGAAGGCTACGACGATGGCTGGGGCACGCTCGAGCAGGAGGCGAGCGAAGAGAGCGTTGCTCCCGAGACCAGGATATTCGAAGAGCGCGTCAGGTCGATCCTGTCCAGCAACGATTCACCCGACCTGTCGTTCGACCTCTCGATCAATCCCTATCGAGGTTGCGGCTGCGTCTACTGCTTCGCACGGCCCACGCACAGCTATCTCAACTTGTCCCCAGGGCTCGACTTCGAGACGAAGATCATCGCGAAGGTGAACGCCGCCGAGCGGCTCCGAGAAGCGTTCGCGAGCCGGGCCTACGAAGCCAGCTCGCTCAACATCGGTTCGGCCACCGACGCCTACCAGCCGGCGGAACGACGGCTCCGCATCACCCGCTCTGTGATCGAAGTGCTGTCGGAATGTTCGCATCCCTTTTCACTCGTCACGAAGTCGGCGGGCGTCGAGCGCGACCTCGACCTCATCGCGCCGATGGCAGAGCGCGGCCTGGTGGCGGTGTATATCTCGATCACCTCGCTCGACCCCTCGCTGGCACGCATCCTCGAGCCGCGCGCCGCGGCCCCGCACCGGCGGCTGCGGACCGTCGAAGCCTTGGCCCGAGCCGGCGTCCCGGTGGGTGTGAGCATTTCGCCGATCATCCCTTTTCTCAACGAGCCCGAGATCGAACGCATCCTCGAGGCTGCTGCGGACGCAGGTGCGTCATCGGCATTCGGCATCGTGCTGCGCCTGCCCTGGGAAGTGAACCCGATCTTCCAGCGATGGCTCGAGCAGCACTTCCCCGATCGGGCCGGCCGGGTCATGGCACGTGTGCGAGAGATGCGTGGTGGCCGCGACTATGACTCCCGCTTCGGCAGCCGCATGAAAGGCGAAGGCGTCTGGGCGCAGCTCTTGGCACAGCGACTGGCTAAAGCCAAGGCTCGCTTTGGCCTTGATCGCCCTCGCATCGATCTCGACCTCAACCAGTTCCGGAAACCCGTGCCGCTGAGCAAAGTCGGACAGCACGATCTCTTTGCTTGAGGGCGCTTCAGACCTTGAAGAGATCCTTGACCCGGTCGCTCCAGGTCTTCGCCGTGGGTGAGTGCCGGTCACCGGCCTTGCGGAAGCCCTCGTCGAGCTCCTTCAGCAATTTGCGCTGGTGCTCGGTCAGCTTGATCGGCGTCTCGACACTGACGTGGCAGTACAGGTCGCCCGGGTAGCTCGACCGCACACCCTTGATGCCCTTGCCGCGCAGCCGGAATGTCTTGCCGTGCTGCGTACCCTCGGGCAGATCGATTTCCGCCTTGCCACCGAGCGTGGGCACCTCGATGGCGCCACCCAGGGC
>JBDTCA010000062.1:0-10162 GCA_039923815.1 Caldimonas sp.
ACCGGCGGCTCGGTCGTGCTGGCCGCGATCATGCTGAAGCTCGGCGCCTATGGCTTCCTTCGCTTCTCGCTGCCGATCGCCCCCGACGCCAGCCACAAATGGGCGTGGCTCATGGTCGCGCTCTCGCTCGTCGCCGTGGTCTACATCGGCCTCGTCGCACTGGTGCAGAGCGACATGAAAAAGCTGGTCACCTATTCGTCGATCGCCCACATGGGCTTCGTGACGCTGGGCTTTTTCATGTTCAACGAGCTCACGACCTCGGGCGCCATCGTGCAGATGGTGTCGCACGGTTTCGTCTCGGGTGCGATGTTCCTGTGCATCGGCGTGCTCTACGACCGCGTCCATTCGCGCGAGATCTCGGCCTATGGTGGCGTCGCCAACACGATGCCCCATTTCGCGTCGTTCGCGGTGCTGTTCGCGATGGCCAACGTCGGCCTGCCTGGCACGGCGGGTTTCGTGGGTGAATGGATGGTGATCCTCGGCACCGTCAAGGTGAACTTCTGGATTGCCGCGGTCGCCGCGTCGACCATGATCTGGGGCGCCGGCTACACGTTGTGGATGGTCAAGCGCGTGTACTTCGGGCCCATCGCCAACGAACACGTGCGCAAGCTCCAGGACCTCGACAAGCGTGAGTTCGCGATGCTCGGCGTGCTGGCCGTTGCCGTACTCGCGATGGGCCTGTATCCGAGGCCGTTCACCGACGTGATGCACGTCTCGGTCACCGAGCTGCTCCGCCACGTTGCCATCTCGAAGATTCCATGACGCCCCCACGTTCACTCCGTTCACTGCTTCCCGGGGGGGCGCTCCGCGTCGTTGTGGCGGCCCGGCGCGCGTTGCCATGAACTGGCAAGCCGTCTATCCCGAGATCGCCCTGCTGGCCATGGCCTGCATCGTCGCGCTCGTCGATCTGTGGTGGCCAGGGCGCGACCGCATCGTCACGTACTGCCTGACGCAGAGCTCGCTGGCCATCGTGGCAGCACTTCAGCTCTGGTTCTTCTACGACGGCTTCACCCTGTACTCGATGCAGCGAATGGTGGTGGCCGATCCGATGGGTCACCTCCTCGGCCTGTTCGCCACGCTGGCAACCATGGTCACGCTCGTCTATGCGCGCCCCTATGCCGCCAGCCGCGACATGCTGAAGGGCGAGCTCTTCACGCTCTCGATGTTCTCGCTGCTGGGCATTCTCGTGATGCTGGGCGCCAACAATTTCCTCGTCGTCTACCTCGGTCTCGAGCTGATGTCGCTGTCGCTCTACGCCTTGGTCGCCATGCGCCGCGACGACACCGGCGCCACCGAGGCGGCGATGAAGTACTTCGTGCTGGGCGCGCTCGCCAGCGGCTTCCTCCTCTACGGGCTGTCGATGATGTACGGCGCCACCGGTTCGCTGAGCATTCCCGAGGTGTTCAAGGCGATCGCGTCGGGTCGCATCAACCGCGCGGTGCTGATCCTCGGCACGGTGTTCGTGGTCTCCGGGCTGGCCTTCAAGCTGGGCGCGGTGCCGTTCCACATGTGGGTGCCCGACGTCTACCAGGGGGCGCCCACCGCGGTGACGCTGATGGTCGGCGGCGCCCCCAAGCTGGCGGCATTCGCGATCACGATCCGCCTTCTGGTCGAAGGCATGAGCGGCCTGGCGCTCGACTGGCAGCAGATGCTGGTCTTCATCTCGGTCGCGTCGATGCTGATCGGCAATCTCGCCGCCATCGCGCAGACCAACCTCAAGCGGATGCTCGCTTATTCGACGATCGCGCAGGTCGGCTTCATGCTGCTCGGCCTGTGCCCGGGGGTCGTCAGTGGCAACACGATGTCGGCGGTCAACGCCTACAGCTCGGCCATGTTCTACATCGTCACCGATGTGCTCACCACCCTGGGCACCTTCGGCATGATCATGCTGCTCTCGCGCGCCGGCCACGAGGCCGAGCGCATCGACGACTTCCGTGGCCTGGCACGTCGCAGCCCGTGGTTCGCCGGCGTCATGGCCGTGTTCATGTTCTCGCTCGCCGGCATCCCGCCCACGGTCGGTTTCTACGCCAAGCTGGCCGTGTTGCAGGCGCTGGTCTCCACCAACGTCGGCGGCTTCATCTGGCTGGCCGTCGTGGCAGTGATGCTGTCGCTGCTGGGCGCTTATTACTACCTGCGTGTCGTCAAGGTGATGTACTTCGACGAGCCCGTCGACACCCACCCGATCGGCGGAGAGCGCGACGTGCGCATCATGTTGTCGATCAACGGCGCCGCGGTGCTGCTGCTCGGCATCCTGCCCGGTGGCCTGATGCAGCTCTGCGCGCAGGCCATCGTGCAGATGTTCAGTACATGAGCCACGATCACCTGCGCGAGACCGCGGTCGCATCGCACACCGTCTGGCAGGGCGCCTTTCTCGACGTGCGCCAGGACGACGTCGCCTTGCCTGATGGCAGCCACGGCAAGCGCGAGTACATCGTCCACCCGGGCGCCGTCATGGTCGTGCCGATCCTCGAGGATGGTCGCCTCGTCGTGGAGCGGCAATGGCGCTACCCCATGCATCGGGCAATGCTCGAATTTCCGGCTGGCAAGCTGGAGCGGGGCGAGCCGGTGCTCGGCTGCGCCATTCGCGAGCTGATGGAGGAAACGGGCTACCGCGCGAGCGAGTGGGCGCGGGCCGGCATGCTCAATAACGCCATTGCCTATTCGACCGAGATCATCGAAGTCTGGTTCGCGCGGGGCCTGGTCGGCGGTGCGCGCGCGCTCGACGCCGGTGAGTTCCTCGATGTGTTCACGATGAGCGAAAGCGAGCTCGCCGTTGCGGCGATGCATGGAGAGCTCACCGATGCGAAGACGCTGGTCGGACTGCTCTGGTTGCAGAACTGGCGCGCAGGCCGCTGGCCGCTCGAATGGCAACCGACTCCCGCGGCGCTCTGACCATAATCGCGGCATGAAGGTTCTGAACCTCTGCTGCGCACGCGAGCACCGCTTCGAGGGCTGGTTCGCGTCGGCCGGCGAGTTCAACGAACAGGCTGCGCGATCGGCGATTGCCTGCCCGCTCTGCGGCGACACCGAGATCACCCGACTGCCCACTGCGCCGCACATTGCCGCCAGCCGCCACGGCGACGCGCCGGCTCGCAGCACGGAGATCGTGGCGGCGTCGGCAGCACCGACGATGCCGACGGAAATGACGATGCAGTCGCAATGGTTGCGGGCGGTGCGGCACGTCATGAGCGCCACCGAGGATGTCGGCGAGCGCTTCCCGGAGGAGGCGCGTCGCATCCATTACGGTGAGGTCGAGGAGCGCGGCATCCGTGGCCGCGCGTCGGCCGAAGACGCTGCGGCCCTGCGCGAAGAGGGCATCGAGGTCATGGCGCTGCCCTTGCCACACGCCCTCAAGGGGCCGGTTCAGTGAAGGCGGTCGGGGTCGATCAGCACATCGCGTGAGTCGGCCAAGTCGCGCTGGGGCGCTGTGACGGAACGAGTGGCGTCGCCCCGCGACGTCGCCTGGCTCACGGCAACAGCACGCGACCCGGGTTCAGGACGCCCGCGGGGTCGAGCGCCCGCTTGATCGCCTTCATCATGTCGAGTGCCACCGGCGACTTGTGGGTCGCGAGTGCCTCTCGCTTGAGGGCGCCGATGCCGTGTTCGGCAGAGATCGAACCGGCCCGCCTGGCCACGGCTGCGTAGACGAGGGCGTTGATCGCTGCCTCGCTGCGGTGCACGAAATCGGCGCTGCCTTCGCCGGCCGGACCCTGCACGTTGTAGTGCAGGTTGCCGTCGCCGAGGTGGCCGAAGTCGACCATTCGCGTGCCCGGGAAAAGCCGGGCGATCTCGGCGTCGGTGGCTGCGACGAACTCGTCGATCGCCGACACCGGCAAGGCGATGTCGTGCTTGACGTTCGGCCCTTCCAGGCCTTGCGCCAGTGGGATCGATTCGCGCAGGTGCCACATGGCGCGGGCCTGATCGATGCTGCTGGCGATGGCGGTGTCGTCGATCAGCCCGCGCTCGAGCGCGACCGTGAGCAGCGCTTCGAGGGCGGTGCCGGCATGGCCTTCGCTCTCGTTGTCGGAGAGTTCGATCAGCGCCGTCCACGGCGCCGCTGGAAGCGGCTGCCGCAGCGCCGGAAAGTGCGTCCGAACGAGATCGAGCGACTGCTGGTTCATGATCTCGAAGCCGGTGAGGCCGGGCCCGAGTCGCGATTGCGCGAGGGTGAGCAGCGCGGTGCCAGCAGCGAGCGTGGACAGCGCCGCCAGCGCGGTCGTCACCGCGGCCGGTCGGGCATGCAGCTTCAACGTCGCCGCCGTGACGATGCCGAGCGTGCCTTCGCTGCCGATGAAGAGGTCGCGCAGATCGTAGCCGGTGTTGTCCTTGCGCAGGCCCGAGAGGCCATGCCAGACCCGGCCGTCGGCTCCGACGACCTCGAGTCCGAGACACTGCTCGCGCATGTTTCCGTAGCGCAGAACCTGTGTACCGCCGGCATTGGTGGCGAGGTTGCCACCGATCGTGCAGCTGCCTTCGGCCGCCAGGCTCAGCGCAAACAGCAAGCCGTGAGCGGCCGCTTCTTCCTGCACGGCCTGCAACACGCAGCCCGCCTCGACGGTCATCGTCAGATTGGCGACATCGACGGCGCGGATTCGGTTCATCCGCGCCAGAGACAGCACCACCTGCGTGCCGCTGACGTCGGGCACCGAGGCGCCGACGAGGCCGGTATTGCCGCCCTGGGCGACGATCCCGGCGCCGCTGTCGCGACAGGCATCGACGACCGCGGCGACCTCGTCGCAGCAGCCTGGCCGCACCACTGCAAGTGCCTTGCCGCGATAGCGTTTGCGCCAGTCGACCTCCCACGCCGAGAGGTCGCCCTCCGCCAGCACGTGGGCCGTGCCGACGATGCCCCGCAGGCGCTCGAGAAGGTTCACGGCGCCACAGCAGACAGCACCGCGACCCGCGTGCGGGCGCGCACGTGCAACAGGCAGGCAGCGAACAGAAGCAACGTGAGAGCCACCTCGGCAGCGCCGAGCGCCGCCCCGATGCCGCGGTCGCTGGCGGCGCGCACCACCCCTTCCGTGAAGTACAACCAGACACCGAGGCTGACCCAGCGATAGGTGTAGAGCCGCATCTTCCAGAGACCGGGCAGCGGCAGCAGCAGCGGCAGCACCTTGATGGCCAGCGTGCCGGAGCCGGTCGGCGCCAACCAGAGTTCCCAGGCGAGACCGAGGCCGATCAAAGACACGGTGGCGCCGACTGCCACCGCCCGCGTCCATGTCAGTGCGGCGGGCAGGGCAGTGGCGTCGTTCATCGCTGCTTATGATGCCAGCAATGCATCGCCGAGCTGCCCTGTGACCGCGCCGACCCCTGCGGCTGCGCGCTGGGTCGCCGCCATCGAGCGGTGGCCCTGGCTGACCACGGTGCAGACGCTGCTGCAGCGCTTTCGCGAAGACCGGTTGGCCCTCACCGCGGGCGGCCTGACCTTCACGACCATCATCTCGCTGGTGCCGCTCATCACGGTGATGCTGGCGCTGTTCTCGGCCTTTCCGATGTTCGCGACGCTGCAGGACTCGCTGCAGAGGTATTTCCTGCAAACGCTGGTGCCCGACAGCATCGCCCGGCCGGTGCTCACTTTTGTCACCCAGTTTGCGAGCCGGGCCAGCCGTCTGGGGATCGTCGGGCTGGTGGCGCTGGTGATCAGCGCCGTCGCCATGATGCTGACGATCGACCGGGCCCTGAACGCCGTCTGGCGCGTCAAGAAGCCTCGACCCATCGCGCAGCGCGTGCTCGTCTATTGGGCCGCCGTGATGCTCGGGCCGCTGCTGTTCGCCGTCAGCCTGACGGCGACCTCGTACGCCGTCACGGCGTCACGCGGCCTCCTCGGCGCCATGCCGCGCGGTTTCGGCGTGCTGGTGGCGCTGATCGAGCTCGTGGTCGAGGTCATCGGCGTCGCGGCGCTCTTTCACTACGTGCCCAACACCTACGTTCGCTGGCGCGACGCCTTCTACGGTGGCCTGTTCGTCGGCATCTGCATGGCGGCCGGCAAGCGGATCCTGACGTACTACTTCGGCGCCGTGCCGACCTATTCGATGATCTACGGCGCATTTGCGACGTTGCCGATCTTCCTCGTCTGGATCTACGTGAGCTGGGTCATCGTGCTGCTTGGCGCCGAGATCGCCGCCTACGCACCGATGCTAGGCAAGAAGGTGCGCCGCTGGAAAGAGGCGCCCGGGCTGTCGTTTCAGCTGGCGCTGCTCCTCCTCGGCGAACTTGCCGCAGCGCGTCATGATGGCCGCGGCGGTCTTCGTAGCGAAGCGCTCGCCGAGGCGATCCGCATCGATCCGCTGCAAACGGACCCGGTGCTCCACACCCTGGTCGACCTCGACTGGGTCGGCCGCCTCGACGAGGCCGGCAGCGCTCGCTACGTGCTGCTGAGCGACCTCGCCACCACGCTCGCGGAGCCACTGGTAGCGCGACTGCTGCTGGTTCCGGCGCCGCAGCTGGAGGCGATGTGGACACGGGCCGGCTTCGGCACGATGACGCTGCAGGAAATCGCCGTTCCCTGACGCCACTTTCCCTTGGCCGCAAGCCGTGGAAGGCGCCTAGACTGCGCCCACAACAACGCATTCGAGGTGAAGACATGACGACACGAATCGCCGCAGTGGCGCTGCTCGCAATGGCCTTTCTGGCTGGATGCGCCACCGGCACGGCACCAGGCGGAAAGCGCGCTCTCATGATCGTCGGCAATGACGAGAAACAGGGCTGGAACGATGCCGGCGGCGTCGTCCTCGGCGCGCCCGGTCGCGACACCGTCTCGGTCATCGACATCGGCACCGACCCGCTGGCGCCGAGGACCATCGTCGCCCTGCCGCTGATGAACACCATCGCCGGCCCGCCGACCAACCTCGCCATCACGCCCGACGAGAAGCTCGCACTGGTCGCCAACTCGCTCAACGTCATTGACGATGCCGGGGTCCTGAAGCAGGTGCCGGACAACCGGCTGTGGGTCATCGACCTCACCACCGAGCCACCGAGGCTGATCGACACCGTCGTTGTCGGCAAGCAGCCGTCGGGGCTGTCGATCAACCGGGCCGGCACGCTGGCGCTGATCGCGAACCGCGCAGAGGGCTCGGTGAGCGTGCTGCGAATCGCCGGCAAGAAGGTCGAGCTGATCGACACCGTGGTCATCGGCGAGCAGGTCTCGCACGTCGTCTTCACGCCCGACGGCAAGCGCGCGCTCGCGACCAAGTTTCCGGGCCACAAGGTGGCGATGCTCGCCGTCGATGGCGAGAAGGTCACCTACACGAAGTACGACATGAACGTCGGCCTCTGGCCCTACAACGTCGACGTCACGCCCGATGGTCGCATCGCTCTGACGGCCGACAACGGCAACTCCGGTGCGGCCGACGGCCAGATCGATACCGTGAGCGTGATCGACCTCGAGGCGTCGCCACCGCGGGTGATCGACAAGGTCGTCGTCGGCGATGGCCCCGAAGGCCTCGTCATCAGCCCGACCGGACGGATCGCGGTCGCCTTGCTGCTGCGCGGGAGCAATGCATCGAAGAGCGCCTTCTTCTACAACACCAACGGCAGCGTCGTGGCAATGAAGATCGACGGCAAGAAGGTGACGCGAAGCAACGAGATCGAGGTCGGCGGCCTGCCCGAAGGCGCCGTCTTCAGCGACGACGGTCGTTTCCTCTATGTCGGCAACTTCATGACCAAGGACATCTCGATCCTGCGCGTCGACGGCGACCGCATCGTCGACACCGGCAAGCGGATCCCGTTGCCCGGCCATCCGGCCTCGATGCGGGCGCGCAGTCGCTGACGCGATCGCTCAGAGGCTGCCGGCGCAGCGCGCGGAGCCGCATCGGCAGGTCAGCCGGCCTTCGTGATGCGACTCGCCGTAGTCGACGGTGAGCTCTTCGCCGGCTGCCACGTCGCGCATGGCGTAGAACTCGACCCGGCCCTGGCGGATGCGCAGCACCGCGTTCGGCGCACAGGAATGGTTGGTGAAGCGCATCGGGTCGATCGACTCGGAGGCATCGATGGCGCGCCTTTCGCTGACCTCGACGATCATGATCCGAGCCAGCCCGCGGGCACGGCGCCTGGCCTCGCGCACGCTGATCGGCTCGCCACGGATCTCGCCGATCTTGCGGCGCGCCGGAATGGATTCGGCGGCGAACGCGCCCTGGCCATCAATGGCGCTCGGCGCCACGTCGACGCGAAACTTCTGCGGGTCGGCGGGCGGTCGGCGTTGCCGGGCGATCTCCTCGGTCATGGCACGGCGGGCATTTGCATCGTGCCCTCGCGGCGCTCGCGAAAGGTGATCGAGTAACGCAGCTCGGGTGTCGGCGCGATGCTGTGCTGCCAGCCCCAGCGTGCCTCGGCGCGCAGCACGTAGGCCGAGCGCGGCGCCAATGCAAGCGAGATGACGTCGGCCTTCTTCGGCTGCACCGGCGGATAGCGCCGAAAGCGCATGCGCGCCGAGCCGAGCAGCGAGATGCCGACGACGGTCTCGAAGTCCGGCACGTCCCGATGCCAGCCGAGCGGCACCCCAGGTCGGTACTCGGCGACCAGCGCACTCGTCAGCGCCAGCGGTGGCAGGCCAGCCCAGGCGGCGGCCTTGTCGCGCAACGGCCGCAGGGAATCCGGCAACAACGGGCCGGGCAGGAGGCGGTTGTCGTCGTAGTCGTAGGCGGTGCCGAAATGGGCGACGCGCCGGCGCGCCGTGTAGCCCTTGTAGCGGGCCTCGTGAAGATCGAGATCAGCGACGATGGCGAGGGCATCGGCCTCTTCTGTGGCGTCGAGAAAGAACGGCTCGTAGCGCCAGCCATCGGGCAGGGCGGGCTCAAGACTGGCCGGGCGACCGTTGTCGAAGAGCGAGAGCTGCTCGAGTGGATCGGTCACCGCGGCAGCGTCAGAACAGGCCTTCGATCTGGCCGTCGGCATTGACGTGGATGCCGTTCGCCGCCGGTACTTTCGGCAGGCCCGGCATCGTCATGATGTCGCCGCAGATGGCGACGACGAAGCCGGCGCCGGCGGCCAGCCGCACTTCACGCACTGGCAGCACGTGACCGGAGGGCGCGCCGAGCTGGGTGGGGTCGGCCGAGAACGAGACCTGGGTCTTGGCCATGCAGATCGGCAGATGACCGTGGCCGGCCGCCGTGAAGCTGGCAAGATCGGCCGCGGCCTTGGCGCTGAAGGCGACGTCGCCGGCGCCGTATATGCGCGTCGCGATGGTGCGGATCTTCTCGTCGAGCGCCATCGCATCGGGGTAGAGCGGCTCGAAGCGTGCGTCGCCCGAGTCGCAGCGGGCAGCAACGCAGCGCGCCAGTTGTTCAGCGCCAGCGGCGCCGTCGGCCCAGTGACGGCACTGCACCGCCTCGACCTCGAACTCGGCCTCGCAGATGTCGGCGATGAGCTGGTGCTCGGCATCGGTGTCGGACGTGAAGTGGTTGATGGCGACGATCGTCGGCACGCCGAAGGCGCGCACGTTCCTGACGTGGCGGCCGAGGTTGACCAGGCCGCTCTGCAAGGCGCCGAGGTTCTCGGTGCCGAGCTCGGCGACGGCGACGCCGCCGTTGTACTTGAGTGCTCGCACGGTCGCGACGATCACCGCGCACGCCGGCTGCAGGCCCGCCTGCCGGCACTTGATGTCGAAGAATTTCTCGGCGCCGAGGTCGGCGCCGAAGCCGGCCTCGGTGACGACGTAGTCGCCCAGCTTGAGCGCGGCGCGCGTCGCGATCACCGAATTGCAGCCGTGGGCAATGTTGGCGAACGGGCCGCCGTGGATCAGCGCCGGCGAGCCTTCGATCGTCTGCACGAGGTTGGGCTTGATGGCGTCCCTCAGCAACGCCGTCATGGCGCCGGCGGCTTTCAGGTCGCCGGCGGTCACGGGCCTCCAGTCGCGCGTGTAGGCCACGACGATGCGCGCGAGCCGCGCTTCCAGATCGGCGAGGTCGTCGGCCAGGCACAGGCACGCCATGACCTCCGAGGCCACCGTGATGTCGAAGCCGCTCTCGCGCGCGAAGCCGTTGGCACCCGCGCCGGAGGCGCCGCCGAGGCCGACGGTGACGGCGCGCAGCGCCCGGTCGTTCATGTCCATCACGCGGCGCCACGCGATGCGGCGCGTGTCGATGGCCAGCGCGTTGCCCCAGTAGACGTGGTTGTCGATCAGCGCCGCGAGCAGGTTGTGCGCCGACGTGATGGCGTGAAAGTC
>JBDTCA010000063.1:0-2796 GCA_039923815.1 Caldimonas sp.
AAAGGCTTGCCGCTTTCCGAAAGCCGCGACTCGACGACCGGATGGCGGCCCTTCTCGATCTCGATGCACGGCTCCTTGACGAAGCGCGGCCGACACCAGTCGGACAGGCGGGCACGGTCGGCGAGCGCCGCCAGCGCATCGACGGCGGCGAGCGACCGGGCGACAGCGGAGATGGCGTCGAGGTGCGCGGTGAGCGCATCGACGAGCACGTCGTAGAGCTCCTTCTCGCGTGCCAGGCAGCGCTCGCCGGCGGAGAGCGCCTTGTCTTCGTAAGCCTTCAGCTCGGGCGTGATGAACCGGTCGGCGTTCTTCATCGTCTGCCGGCGCCGATAGTCGGCGGGGACGGCCGCGGCGTGCGCCTGAGCGACCTCGATGAAGAAGCCGTGGACACGGTTGTACTGAACGCGCAGGTTGGCGATGCCGGTTCGTTGGCGTTCGCGTACCTCGAGTTCGATCAGGTAGGCGTCGCTGCCGCGGCCGATGGCGCGCAGCTCGTCGAGCGCGGCGTCGTGGCCTGCCGCGATGACACCACCTTCACGGACCATGGCCGCCGGCTCTTCGGCGATCGCCGCCGCCAGCAGCGCGGCGATGCTCTGCGGTGGCGCCATGCCTTCGGCCAGCCTGTCGATGAGGACGCTGTGCCCGACGGGCAATGCCGCCACGACGGCCGGCAGCGCGAGCAGCGTCGCACGCAGGCCGGCGAGCTCTCTCGGTCGAACCTGGCGCAGGGCGATGCGTGCGCCGATGCGCTCGACGTCGGAAAGCGCGCGCAGGGTCTCGCGCAAGCGTTCGAGGTCGCCGCCGTGCAGCGCCGCGATGGCGTCGTGGCGATCACTGGCGACGAGGCGATCGCGCAGCGGCTGCGTCAGCCACAGGCGCAGCGCGCGGCTGCCCATGCCGGTGGCGCAGCGGTCGAGCAGCGAGAACAGTGTCGGCGAATCGTGGCCGCGGAGCGTGCGCGTCAGCTCGAGATTGCGGTGTGTGGCCGCCGGCAGGTCCAGGAGCTCGCCGGTTCGCTGCACGGCCAGGCGATGGACGTGGGCGAGGGCGCGGCCCTGCGTGTGCTCGGCGTAGGAGAGCAGGGCGCCGGCGGCCGCCTGGCCGAGCGCGAGTTCGGCGGCACCGAAGGCGGTGAGCGAGGCGACGCGGAGCTGCGCGCACAGCTTGCGATGGCCGAGCGCGGTCTCGAACTGCCACGCCGGCCGATGCGTCAGCGTCGTCGTCGTGCGGTCGAGTGCCGCGTCGGGCAGGTCGCCTTCGGCGATCACCTCGGCCGGGGCCAGCCGGGCCAGCCAGCCCGGCAGGTCGCGGCCCGAGCATTCGGCCATGCCGATCTCACCCTGCGACAGGGCCGTCCACGCCAGGCCGAACCGGTCGCCCCTGGCGGCAATGGCGAGCAGCACGGCGTTGCTCTTCTCGGCCAGCAGATCGCTCTCGGTCAGCGTGCCGGGGGTGACGATCCGGACCACCTTGCGGTCGACCGGCCCCTTGGAAGCGCCGACCTCGCCGACCTGCTCGCAGATCGCCACCGATTCGCCGAGGCGGACGAGCCTGGCGAGGTAGGCGTCGGCGGCGTGATACGGCACGCCGGCCATCGAAATCGGCACGCCGGCGCTTTGGCCGCGCGTCGTCAGCGTGATGTCGAGCAGGCGATGCGCCTTCTTCGCATCGTCGAAGAACAGCTCGTAGAAGTCGCCCATCCGGTAGAAAAGGAGCGTGTCGGGATGGTCCGCCTTGATGCGCATCCACTGCTGCATCATCGGCGTGTGACTGGCCGGATCGGCCGCGCTCACGGCGCCCGCTGCACCCATCGCCGCCCCTCGGCGGGCTCAGCCGGCGGCCGGGGCCGTGCCGGCAATGGCCGTGCTGTCGGCGCTGGCCAGGCTTGAATAAGGGGCCAGCAGCGTCACCATCTGGCCGTAGATCTTCGGTGTGCCGGCAACGACCTCCCGCTGATGCAGGAAGTCCGCCTCGCCAGTGAAGTTGCCGACCAGGCCGCCAGCTTCGGTGACCATCAGCGAACCTGCGGCGACGTCCCAGGGGCTGAGGCCGCTCTCGAAGAAGCCGTCGTACCAGCCAGCCGCCACGTAGCAGAGGTCGAGCGCGGCGGCGCCGGGTCGGCGCAGGCCGGCACAGCTCTGCATCATGGTCTCGAACATCTTCATGTAGCGGCCGAAGTCGTCGCCCCTGCGGTATGGAAAGCCGGTGCCGACGAGGCAGTCGGCCAGGCGCGTTCGCTTCGAGACGCGCAGTCGCCGGTCGTTGAGGAAGGCACCACGCCCCTTCGAAGCGAAGAAAAGATCGTTGCGGGCCGGGTCGTAGACGACGGCCTGCTGGACCTGGTTTCGAAATGCGAGCGCAATCGAGACGGCGTACGTCGGCAGGCCGTGGATGAAATTGGTGGTGCCGTCGAGCGGGTCGATGATCCAGACGAACTCGCTGTCGGCGGCGCCGCGCGTGCTGCCCGACTCCTCGGCCAGGATGCCGTGGCCCGGGTAGGCACCGAGCAACGTGTCGATGATGGCGGCCTCGGCGGCATGGTCGACCTCGGTAACGAAGTCGTTCGGCGCCTTCGTGTTGACCTGGAGCCTGTCGAGATCGAGCGAGGCCCGGTTGATGATCGCCCCGGCGCTGCGTGCCGCCTTGATGGCGGTGTTGAGCATGGGGTGCAGCGCTTGCGACATGGGCGTCGGCCGGGGCCGCAAAATGACAGGCGCTCATTTTATCCGCTGCATGGCCACCGATTCCACCCGCTTCGTCCTCGTCGGCACCAGCCACGCCGGCAACGTCGGTGCG
>JBDTCA010000064.1:0-2754 GCA_039923815.1 Caldimonas sp.
CCTCCCAGCTCTTGGCGAGCGTGCGTTTGGAGATGCGCCAGACGTGATGCCGAGTCGGCTTCACTGGCGAATGTTGTGGGGTCATGTCCAGACCAGCATCCTGGACGACGTGCCGTCGCGTGCGAAGTGGTCGCTCAGTGCGTCTGCTACGAATCGCTCTGGCTGGTCTCCAGCACGGCAGCCAGTTCGACGAGCTTGGCTTCGTGCTCGTTCGCATGGTGCTGGCAGAACAGCAGCACGGAACCGGACGGAAGCTTGGCGACGACACGGGCGGCAGCGCCGCATCGGTCGCAGCGATCAGCCCGAGTCAACTCGGGACTAACCAGAGTTGCGTTCATGGCGCCTCCTCCATATCAGCTACGTGCGTAGATCTACTCTGTCAGACGTTTGAGCTTCCGGCCTTGTTCCCTCGTCGTTCACCGGTGTGTCGTGTCTCACGCATTCCCCAAACTGCGTCCCGGGCAGACTGGCTGCATGAGTCCGTCGCCGCGCCGTCTGATCCACCTCTGCACGACGGCGGAATGGCAGCACGCGCAAGACGTCGGCGAGCGGCGGCCGCCGTCACTAAAGGACCAGGGCTTTGTTCACCTATCGGCTCCGGAACAGGTGCACTTGCCTGCCAACCGGCTGTTCGCCGGCCGCGACGACGTGCGCTTGCTGTGGCTCGACCCGGAACTGCTGGGTGCGCCCGTGCGCTGGGAATCGGGCGTGCCGGACGATCCCGAGACGATGACCTTCCCGCATCTCTATGGGCCTCTGCCGCTGATCGCTGTGACGAGTGTCATGCCCTATCTTCCTGGCGAGCACGGCAGCTTCGCGGAGTTGGATCAGTCCGACACGTAGGTGTCTACCTCGATCTCGACCAGCAGGTCGGCTGTGATGAGTGCTGACACCTCTCGCTCGAAATCGGCTCCGTCGGAACGTTTCTGGTGCTCGTCGCGCTGACCTTCACCTTGAGTCAGGCGTTCATGGAGCGTTGGATTCACGCGCTGAGACCCGAAAAAACGACCGTCCAATCCTGCGTTAGAGGTGGCAATCTTTCGCCCACGGTGGCACGTGTCAGGTCCGTTGATCGACTTGGCGGTATCGGGGCGCGCGATCGCCAACGCTCAGTCCAGGTAGTCGCGCAAGACCTGAGAACGGCTGGGATGCCGCAGCTTTGACATCGTCTTCGATTCGATTTGACGGATTCGTTCGCGCGTCACGCCGTAGACCTGGCCGATCTCGTCGAGGGTGCGTGGCTGGCCGTCGGTGAGGCCGAACCGCAGCCGCACCACACCCGCCTCGCGTTCGGACAGCGTCTCCAGCACCGATTGCAACTGGTCCTGCAACAGCGTGAACGACACGGCGTCGACGGCGACCACGGCCTCGGAGTCTTCGATGACGTCACCGAGTTGGCTGTCGCCCTCATCGCCGATGGTCTGGTCGAGCGAGATGGGCTCACGCGCATACTGCTGGATCTCCAGCACCTTCTCCGGCGTGATGTCCATTTCCTTCGCGAGCTCTTCAGGCGTTGGTTCGCGGCCGAGGTCCTGCAGCAGCTCGCGCTGGATGCGTCCCAGCTTGTTGATGACCTCGACCATGTGCACCGGGATGCGGATCGTTCGGGCCTGATCGGCCATGGCGCGGGTGATTGCCTGCCGGATCCACCACGTCGCGTACGTCGAGAACTTGTAGCCCTTGGTGTAGTCGAACTTCTCAACCGCGCGGATCAAGCCCAGGTTGCCTTCCTGGATCAGGTCCAGGAACGCCATGCCGCGGCCGGTGTAGCGCTTGGCCAGCGAGACGACGAGGCGCAGGTTCGCCTCGAGCAGATGGTTCTTCGCGCGGTCGCCATCACGGCAGATCCAGGTGAAGTCCCGCCGCTGGGCAGTGGTCAGCTTCTCGCCGCGCTCGGCGAACTCGGACATCTTTTGCGTCGCGTAGAGCCCGGCCTCAATGCGCTTGGCGAGCTCGACCTCTTCCTCGGCGTTGAGGAGCGCGACCTTGCCGATCTGCTTGAGGTAGGCGCGGACCGAGTCCGCGGACGCCGTGAGTTCGGCGTCCTTGCGGGCCTGCCGCAGGGCCTCGGACTCTTCCTCGTCCCACACGAAATCGCCGGACGCCTTGTCCTTCTCGGATGGCTCGGCAATGTCGTCGTCTCCGGTGGCGCCGTTCTTGGCTGCCTTGGCGCCAGCGGCCAGCTTGGCTGCGTCGGCGGGGGGTTCATCTACTTCCGCCTCGAGGTCGACCAGCTCGACCTCCCCGTCGCCGTCGAGGGCATTCGGCTCGGCTTCGACATCGTCGCCGCCCTCCACGACTTTGGTCGCCACGGGGTTCTTTGCGCCCACGGCGTCGACGCCCTTCTTGGCGCGGGTTCCGCCGGCCTTCTTGGCGGGGGCCTTGGCAGCACGCTTGGCGGGCGCAGCCGCGCTACCGGCCGTGGCGCTGGAAGCCTTCTTCGCGGGGGCAGCGGAAGCCTTCTTAGCGGGGGCTTTGGCGGCGGTTCGCTTCACTGGCTCTTCGGTAGCCTGGCTAACTTTCGTCGCTGCCACAGTCACCCCTTCGGTCATTCGATACTCGGTGCCGTGGGCGTGCGCCACCGGAAAGCGTCGACTATCGGTTGATGGCGATTGATATCAGCTTGGATACTTGCCGCCATCTGTGATGCGGCCGCCGTAGACCATTGTAACGACAGTGTGAGGAACTTCCGCTACGAGCGGCAAATTGGGGTCGCGGCGTGCCGCCCTGAGCCTCCGCCTCCCCGTCTCGACG
>JBDTCA010000065.1:0-2920 GCA_039923815.1 Caldimonas sp.
AAGAAGCCCGGCCGCTGGGCTTCCATCTTGGCCGCCCAGCGGCGGTTGTTGTCGAGCAGGTCGCGCAAGGGCATGGCCGATTATTGCTTCCGGATCGCGCCCGGCAGGCTGGTCAGCTCGCGGCGCACCGGCGATAGACCAGCAGGCGGCCCTTGTACGCGGGCGAGCGGGCCGTCGCCGCCTGGTCGAGGCGTTCGTCGTGCTGCGTGAAGCCGGCTTCGGCCATGCGCCGGTTGAAGGCGGCGCGGTTGCCGCGATCGGGGTCGGCGATCCAGACCTCGGCCGTGGCGGCGGCATGCTCGGCGATGAAGGCGGCGAGGGTCCCATCGGCGTCGCGCTCGTAGAGCACGTCGCTGCCGATCACGAGGTCGAAGCGGCCGGTGACCGCCGCCGCCATGGCGCCGCCTTCGGACACCGGCATCGGCTCGCCGCCCCAGCGGCCGTGCCGGTACTTGATCGGCGCCAGGCCGTTCAGACGCAGGTTGCGAGCGAGGAAGGTTTCGGCCAGCGGGTGGCAGTCGCTGGCGGTGACGTCGTCGCCGCGGCGATGAGCAGCCAGGCTGGCCAGAGCCAGCCCGCAGCCGATCTCGAGGATGCGCTCCCCGGGGCGCGACGGCCGGGCCATCAACCGCGCGGCGAGGCGGGCACCCGACGGCCAGGGCACCCCGAACAACGACCACATCGCCGGCGAGATACCGAGCCCGCGGGCGACTCCCAGCGGGTCGGAGAACTGCTGGCGGTCAAGCAGCGAACAGACGACGAGGTCGTCGCTGCCGACGATCTCGATGGTCTCTTGTTTCGTCAGGTAGCCAGGCATCGTGACCGTCCGAGTATGTCTTTTGCCAAAGGCCCCCATGGACAACGGTTTCGTTCGAGTTCGCGGCGCCCGCGAGCACAACCTCAAGGATGTCGATGTCGACATTCCGCGCGACGCCCTCGTCGTCTTCACCGGCGTCTCGGGCTCGGGCAAGTCGTCGCTCGCCTTCGGCACTCTTTATGCCGAAGCGCAGCGCCGCTACTTCGAATCGGTGGCGCCGTACGCACGACGGCTGATCGACCAGGTCGGCGTGCCCGACGTCGACAGCATCGAGGGCCTGCCGCCGGCAGTGGCCCTGCAGCAGCAGCGCGGCACGCCGGGGGCACGGTCGTCGGTTGGCAGCGTCACGACGCTGTCGAGCCTGCTGCGCATGCTCTATTCGCGCGCCGGCAGCTACCCGCCGAAGCAGCCGATGCTCTACGCCGAAGACTTCTCGCCCAACACGGCGCAGGGGGCGTGCCCGAACTGCCACGGTCTCGGCCGCGTCTTCGAGGTGACCGAGAAGTCGCTGGTGCCCGACGACTCGCTGACGATCCGCGAGCGTGCCGTGGCGGCGTGGCCACCGGCTTGGCACGGCCAGAACCTGCGCGACATCCTGGTCACGCTCGGCCACGACGTCGACACGCCGTGGCGCGAGCTGCCGAAGAAGGCGCGCGACTGGATCCTCTACACCGACGAGCAGCCGACGGTGCCGGTCTACGCCGGCTTCACGCCGGCCGAGACGCGCGCCGCCCTGCGCCGCAAGGCGGAGCCGAGCTACCAGGGCACCTTCACCGGCGCCCGCAAGTACGTGCTGCATACCTTCGCGACGACGCAGAGCCCGCTGATGAAAAGGCGCGTCTCGCGCTTCATGACCGGCGCGGTCTGCCCGCAGTGCGGCGGCAAGCGGCTGAAGCGCGAGGCGCTCTCGGTGACCTTCGCCGGGCTCGACATCGGCGAGCTCTCGCAGATGTCGCTGAACGACGTCGCCGAGGCGCTGCGACCGGCCGCGCTCGGCCGCTTCGGCGCTGAAGCGGCAACGGTCGCGCCGGCGGTGCTGAGTCGCTCGGCCGCTCAGCACGACACCGCGCGCCGCGTGGCCGGCGGCGGCTCGTCGCACGCCGCCGCGCCCGACGTGCGACGCACGCCCAACCTCTCGGAAGAAAAGCGCATCGCCGCGCAGCGCATCGCCGCCGACCTGGTTGCCCGCATCGCCACGCTGCAGTCGCTCGGCCTCGGCTACCTCGCGCTCGGCCGCGCCACGCCCACGCTCTCGCCTGGCGAACTGCAGCGGCTGCGGCTGGCGACGCAGATCCGTTCGAACCTGTTCGGCGTCGTCTACGTGCTCGACGAGCCCACCGCCGGCCTGCATCCGAAAGACGGCGCCGCGCTGCTGCAGGCGCTCGCGGCGCTGAAGCGCTCCGGCAACACGATCTTCGTCGTCGAGCACGACCTCGAGACGATGCGCCGCGCCGACTGGCTGGTCGACGTCGGCCCCGACGCCGGTGAGCACGGCGGCCGCGTCCTCTACAGCGGCCCGCCGGAAGGCCTGGCCCAGGTCGCGGAGTCGCACACGGCGCGCTATCTGTTCGCGGCCGCGCCGCCGCCGCCGCGCCAGCCGCGGGCGCCGCAGGGCTGGCTCGCGCTCGCCGGCATCACCCGCAACAACCTCGACCGGCTCGACGCCCGCTTTCCGCTCGGCGTGCTGACGGCGGTGACGGGCGTGTCGGGCTCGGGCAAGTCGAGCCTCGTCAGCCAGGCGCTGGTCGAGCTCGTCTGCCGCCATCTCGGCCACGAGCCCGCCGGCGACGACGACGCCGAAGCCGACGCCGTCGGCGAGCCCACCGTCGCCGAAGAGACGCGCGGCCACATCGCCGTTGGCATGGAGGGCATCCATCGGCTGGTGCGCGTCGACCAGAAGCCGATCGGCCGCACCCCGCGCTCGAACCTCGCCACCTACACCGGCCTGTTCGACAACGTGCGCAAGCTGTTCGCGACCACGCCGCTCGCCCGCTCGCGCCGCTACGACGCCGGCCGCTTCTCGTTCAACGTCGCCAAGGGTCGCTGCGAGACCTGCGAGGGCGAAGGCTTCGTCAGCGTCGAGCTGCTGTTCATGCCGAGCGT
>JBDTCA010000066.1:0-5202 GCA_039923815.1 Caldimonas sp.
CTTGCGCTTAGGCGTCTCGGGTATCACGACTCGCGGCATGGGCGCACCGGAATGTGCGGAGATTGCGCGCATCGTCGCCGACAACGCACACGCCCTGACACAGGGTCAAACGGTCTCACTTAGTGACGCCGGCGCGGTGAGGGCTCTGTGCGACGGCTTCCCTGCCACGTCGAATTAAGCCGAGCCACCGGCTTGGCCGTGCTGGCCACGGCAGTCGTCGGCTGGATCGCAGTGACTGGCCTCCTTGCGAGGCGGCGGTCGTTGGCGGCCTGGTCGTTTCAGCGGTTTTCTTGTCCGCAGTAGGTGCGGCATTGGCTCAGCCAAGGCAGTGGCTGCACCGGGGTCGCGTCAGCGCGCAATTACCTCCTATACGGCTCGTTTGGAACGTACCGAAGCCTCGCGTCTTCTACACCCGTCGCTTTGCGATGATGCCCCAAACGAAGAGAACGACGATCGCACCCACGACGGCGCCGATGAGTCCGGCTCCCTCTCCAGGTGAATACCATCCAAGCGCTTGGCCGAGATAGCTCGCGACGACGGCTCCGACGACGCCGAGGATGGTGGTCAACACAAAACCAGAGGGCTCGTTCTTGCCAGGCATGATGAACTTAGCGATCAAGCCCGCGAAAAACCCGATAACGATCGTCCAGATGATACCCATTGCTTCTCCTACATGGCTCGGTGAACGCCAAGCCGCTCGATGAGGATATACCGAGGCGGCCGTGACCGGACATCCAGCCCGCTGATGCGGTAATCTGTGCGGGGTCGAGATCATCCACTTCAAACGATTAGGAGAATGAAATGAGCCGCGGAACGCCGTCGATGGTTGCGCTGTTGGGACTTCTCGCTGTCGCGGGTTATCAGAACCGCGACAAGCTTGCAGAAATGTTGGGCGGACGGAACCAGGTGTCGGGAAGCGCGCCTGGCGCGCCCAAGGAGCAGGGCGGCTCAGGGGGCATGCTGAGCAACTTGGGTGGACTCCTCGGCGGTGGGAGCGCAGGGAGTATCTTGAGTGGCGGACTTCGCGATCTGGTCGAGCGTTTCAAGCAAAGCGGTCACGCGGATGCGGCGGACTCCTGGGTCAAGACAGGTCCCAACCAACCACTGGGATCCGACCGGCTGGAGCAAGCCATCGGGCCCGAGGTACTCGGCACGCTTTCGGCGCAAACCGGACTGTCGCGGGAAGAGTTGCTGGCGAGGTTGACACGTGATTTGCCCGGCGCAGTCGACACATTTACGCCGCAGGGCCGGTTACCGACCGAAGATGAAGCGGCGCGCCTGATCTAGTCCGTCGCTTCCCTGGCCTATGGCGACGTGCGGATCGCGCCCGCGGCGCGAGCTCCTTCATTAAGACCGCCTGACGGATGAGCTCCGCCTCGCGTGCGCATTCAATCGTGTTCACGATCGCGCTGGGGACCCCCAGCTCCTCGAGCGCGATGGAGTCAAGAACACAAGCCGAGCAGCACGAACCGCAGCCCCAATGGCCGTCAACACGACGTCGTTTTCAGCCCCGATCTTCGCGATCAGCGGCGGCACCGCGTCCTTCGAGAAGCTTTCCTTGACGTAGTAGTTGACCGCAGCAAATTTGATGTCTTCGCTCAGCGCGGCGGGCGCCCCGCGGGGCAGTTTGTTGGCCAGTTCGAATTGTCGAGAATGCCCAGGCGCAAGCCGCTGACGCTCTGCTTGCGCGGTGAAACAGGGACGCTTTCGAATTTGATCGTGCCGCGAGGATCGAACCCTTCGACTCAGGCTGCTGTCTTCATCGATACGGACCTCTTCCGCTTGCGTGGCCTCGACGATTATCCTGACGGCTTGCACACCAAAAGGCCAACACCTCGCGAACCACGCGCCACTTCAGACACGAATACGAATGAACAAAAAAATCTTGCTCACCACTGCCGTCCTGGTCCTCGGAGGTGCCGCACAGGCCCAGGACGGCGGTCAGCTGAACGTCATCTGCTCCGTACAAGCCGAGTGGTGCAACATGCTGCAGACCGTTTTCGCGCGCACCACCGGCATCAAGGTCAACATGTCGCTGAAGGGATCGGGGGAGGCCATGGCCCAGCTGTTGGCCGAGAAGGCCAATCCGAAGACCGACGTCTGGTTCGGCGGCACGGGCGACCCGCACCTGCAGGCGGCCGAGCAGGATCTGACGATGGAGTACAAGAGCCCGTCGTTACCGCAGCTGCAAGGCTGGGCGCAACAGCAGGCGAAACAGAGCAAGTACCGCACGGTGGGGATCTATTCGGGCCCACTCGGCTTTGGCTACAACAGCGAGCTGATCGCCAAGAAGAAGCTGAAGGTGCCGCGGACCTGGGCCGACCTCCTGAACCCGGCATTGAAGGGTGAGATCCAGGTTGCCAACCCGGCGAGCAGTGGAACCGCGTACACGATGGTGGCCACTCTGGTGCAGCTGATGGGCGAGGACAAGGCCTTCGAGTACATGAAGGCGTTGCACAAGAACATTGGTCAATACACGCGCAGTGGCACCGGGCCGATCAAAGCCGTGGCACGCGGCGAGACCACGGTATCGATCAGCTTTGTGCACGACGGCCCTGGCGAGAAGATGCAGGGATTTCCGGTCGAGACCATCACGCCCGCCGACGGCACCGGCGCCGAAATCGGCTCGATGAGCATCTTGAAGGGAGCCCGCAACCTGGACAACGCCAAGAAGTTCTACGAGTTTGCGTTGACCCCGGCAGCACAGGAGTTGGGTGCCGCAGCCAAGCAGTTCCAGTTGCCTTCGAACAAGAGTGCCAAGGTCGACCCGCGAGTGCCCGACTTCAAGAAGATCAAGTTCATCGACTACGACTACGCCAAGTACGGGGCCAGCGCCGAGCGAAAACGGCTGATCTCGAAGTGGGAAAAAGAAGTCAACTCGCTGCCGCGCTGAGTCAATCATGAACAAGTTCCTCCTCACCATTTCGCTGCTGTTGACGGCGCCGGCGGCCTTCGCCGCTGGCCAGGTCAACGTGGTGTGCAGCATGAACCCCGAGTGGTGCCGCAACGCGGCGGCCATCTATGGCCGGCTCCACGATGTCAAGGTCAACGTGATCAACAAGCCGACCGGGGAAAGCTATGCCCAGATTCAGGCGGAACGCGAGCGACCCAAGGTCGACGTCTGGTTCGGCGGCACCGCCGACCCCCACCTGCAGGCTGCCGAAAACGGCCTGCTGGAACCCTACCGCTCGCCCACGCTGCCCCAGCTCTACCCTTGGGCCCAGGCCGTTGCGGCGGCCTCGGGCAACCAGACCGTGGGCCTGTACGCCGAGGTGCTGGGCATCGCCTACAACACCGAACTGCTGGCGAAGCGAAAGTTGAAGGCGCCAGCCTGCTGGAAAGACCTGGCCCAGCCCCAATACAAGGGCGAAGTGCAAATGGCCAACCCGGCTTCCAGCGGCACCTCCTATGTCGCCATCGCCACCTTCGTGCAGGTGATGGGCGAGGATGCCGCGTTCAAGTTCATGGAAGCCATGCACCAGAACGTGAACAGCTATTCGCGCCAGGGTCTGGGCCCGATCAAAGCGGTGGCGAAGGGCGAGAGCGGGCTGTCGGTGAGCTTTCTGCACAACGCTTCGCAGGAAGCCGAGGCCGGCTACCCGGTGCGCTATGTCGCGCCTTGCGAAGGCACCGGCTATAGCGTGGGTGCGATGAGTTTGGTCAAGGGCGGGCCCAACCCGGAGCAGGCACGCCGCTTCTATGAATGGGCGTTGTCGGTCTCGGGCCAGAAGGTGGCCGCCACTTCGCGGTCCTACCAGTTCCCTTCAAACAAGGCCACGCCCATTCCTGAGGGCGCGCCGTCACTGAAGGGAGTCAAGTTGATCACTTACGACCTGGCCAAGTACGGCGCATCGGCCGAACGGCGTCGCCTGCTGGCGCGCTGGGAAAAGGAAATCGGCAGCAAGGCCATTCGTTGACGCCAGCCCTGCCCGGGGTGCGGCACGGGCCTGCCGCCCTGCGCAGGGGCCGTCGAACACTGATCGCCTGGCTGGCGCTGGGGGCGCTGGCCTTCACTCTGCTGCCCTGGTACTTTCCACAAAACCTGAGCCTGCTTGCGGCCCTGCGCGGTGTGTTCGGCGGCGACGAAACCGCCAGCGCGCTGGTGCAGGCGATCTGGCAAGGCCGGCCGTGGCTGTGGCTGGGCGGCGCCGGTCTGCTGTTGGCGGCACGCGGCGCCCTGTTGCAGACAGGGCGGGAGCAGGGTGGGTGGCTGGTGGCCGGCGCTGCGCTCGGGTTGGCTGGACTGCTGGCCACGGGGTTCGGCATCGGCGCGCGCGGCTGGGCCTTCGATCTGTTCGGGCAGTGGTTCGGAGCGCTGCCCGTCGGCCAGTCGGGGTTCGGACTGGGTGGGGCGCTCACCCTGCTGGCGCTGCTGATGCTGCTCGGCACCGGCTTGGCGCGGCTGGGCTTCTTTCGCGGCGACGCGTTCGTGGCGCCCGCGGTGGTGCTGTGTGCCGCGCTGCTGTTGCTGTTCGTGGCGCTGCCGGTCGGCAAGAGCCTGGCCGGCGCTTTCCTCGACGAAGCCGGCCAGCTGTCGACAACGGCACTCGCCGACCGACTGGCGCATGAACGCGTCTGGGGGCTGGGTTGCCTGGCCGGCGGCGTGCGATGTGGTGTCGCCTGGAACACCCTGTTCCTGGCGTTGCTCAGCGCCAGCGGCACGACGGTGATGGGCACCCTGATCGCGCTGTATGCAGAACGGGGCGGCACCCGCCTGGGCCGGCCGCTGAACATCCTGGCGCTGCTTCCCATCATCACGCCGCCCTTCGTTGTCGGCCTGGGTCTGATCCTGCTGTTCGGACGCGCCGGGCTCGTCAACCAGGGCTTGGAATGGGCCTTCGGCATCGAGCCCACGCGCTGGTTCTACGGCCTGTTCGGCATCTTGCTCGCCCAGTTGTTCGCCTTCACGCCCATCGCTTTCATGATCATGCGCGGCGTGGTGGCCGGGATCAGCCCCAGTGTCGAGGAAGCGGCCCAGACCTTGCGCGCCAACCGCTGGCAGACCTTTCGAACGGTGACGCTGCCGCTTCTGAAGCCCGGCCTGGCCAACGCCTTCCTGGTCGGTTTCGTCGAGAGCATTGCCGACTTCGGCAACCCGATCGTCGTCGGCGGCCAGTTCGCGGTGCTGTCGACCGACATTTTCTTTGCCATCGTCGGGGCGCAGTACGACCAGGGTCGCGCCGCTTCGCTGGCGTTGGTCCT
>JBDTCA010000067.1:0-2500 GCA_039923815.1 Caldimonas sp.
GTGTATTCGAAGCTCTCGCCGGGCTTGAGCAGCGGCTGGTGGCCGACCACCGCGAGGCCGCGCACTTCGTCGACATGGCCAAGCGCGTCGGTCACGATCCAGTGGCGGGCGATGAGCTGGGCCGTGACGTCGCCACTGTTGCGGATGGTGACCGTGTACGCGAAGGCGTGCTGGCCGGCCTCGGCATCGGACTGCTCGGGCATGTGACGAACGGCGACGCTGGTCGTGAATTCGGGTTGGGCCATGGTTGATTCTAGGAGGGGCCGCCGGCACGACGAGCCCCGACCTAGAATCGTTGCGACCCCCTGCCATGACCTCGCATCGCATCGCTCCGAGCATTCTTTCCGCCGATTTCGCGCGGCTGGGCGAGGAGGTTCGTGCGGTCATCGACGCGGGTGCCGACTGGATCCATTTCGATGTGATGGACAACCACTACGTGCCCAACCTGACGATGGGGCCGATGGTCTGCGAAGCGATTCGCAAGCACGCCCGCAAGAGCGACGGCACCCCGGTTCCGATCGATGTGCACCTGATGGTCACGCCTGTCGATGCGCTGGCGCAGTCCTTCGCCAGGGCCGGCGCCGACCTGATCAGCTTTCATCCCGACGCCACGACGCACGTCGACCGCAGCCTGCAGGCCATCCGCGACGCCGGTTGCGGGGCCGGCCTGGTCTTCAATCCGGCGACGAGCCTCGACGTGCTCGATTGGGTCATCGACAAGGTCGACCACGTCCTCGTCATGAGCGTGAACCCGGGATTCGGCGGCCAGAGCTTCATTCCCTCGGCGCTGAAGAAGCTCGAGCACGTGCGCCGGCGCATCGAGGCCAGCGGCCGCGACATCCGCCTCGAGGTCGACGGCGGCATCAAGGTCGACAACATCCGTGCCGCCGCCGACGCCGGCTGCGACACCTTCGTCGCCGGCAGCGCCATCTTCGGCCAGCCCGACTACCGAGCCGTCATCGACGCGATGCGCGCCGAGCTGGCCCGCTGAGCGCGAAGGGCGCTCGCATGAGCAGCCAAGCCCACGAGCCGGCAGCGGGCCACGACCACACCGGCCACGACCACGCGGAACACGATCATTCGCACGCCAGTCACGGGCACGCGCACGGCCCGGTCAATCACGACCGCGCCTTCGCCATCGGCATCGCCATCAACATTCTCTTCGTCGTCGTCGAGGCCTTCTATGGCTGGCGCGCCGACTCGCTGGCACTCCTCGCCGACGCCGGCCACAACCTCGGCGACGTCGCCGGCCTGGTGCTGGCCTGGGCCGGCGCCTTCGCGAGCCGGCTCGCGCCCGGGCCGCGCCACACCTACGGCTGGAAGCGCGCTTCCATCCTCGCCGCATTCGCCAACTCGCTGCTGTTGCTGGTGGCGATCGGCTCGCTGGCCTGGGCCGCGATCGGCCGCCTGGCCGCGCCGGCCGAGGTGCAGGCCGTCACGGTGATGGTGGTGGCCGGCATCGGCATCGTCGTCAACCTCGCGACGGCGATGCTCTTCATGCGCGGCCGCGAGAACGACATCAACATCCGGGGCGCCTTCCTGCACATGGCCGCCGACGCGGCGGTATCGGCTGGCGTCGTCGTCGCCGCCGCCGTCACGCTCTGGCTCGGATGGCTGTGGCTCGACCCGGCGATGACGCTGCTGATCGCCGTCGTCATCCTCCTCGGCACCTGGGGCTTGTTCCGCGATTCGCTGCACCTCATGTTCGATGGCGTGCCGCCGTCGATCGACCTCGGTGCCGTGCGCGCCGAGCTGGCGGCACTGCCGGGCGTGACGTCCGTCAACGACCTCCACGTCTGGGCTCCGGGCACGACGCAGGTGGCGCTGACCGCCCACCTCGTGATGCCGGCCGGCCACCCCGACGACGCGTTCTTCCGCGACGCCGCGGCTCGTCTGCACAAGCGTTTCGCGATCGGCCATGTGACCCTGCAGGCCGCCACCGAAACGCTGATGACGCCCTGTGCTCCACCTGCTGCGGCCGAGCTCGCCACACTCCGAACATGAAATACAAGGATTACTACGAGACGCTCGGCGTGCCGAAGACGGCCACGCAGGACGAGATCAAGACGGCCTTTCGCAAGTTGGTCCGCAAGTACCACCCCGACGTCAGCAAGGTGGCCGACGCCGAGGCGCGGTTCAAGGAAGTCAACGAGGCCAACGAGGTCCTGAAAGACGCCGAGAAGCGCGCGGCCTACGACCAGGTCGGCCGCGGCTTCAAGGCCGGCCAGGACTTCCAGCCCCCGCCCAACTGGGACGAAGGGTTCGAGTTCCGCGGTCGCCCGCAGGCAGGTGGCAACCCGTTCGGTGGTGGTGGTGCGAGCAACTTCGACGACAGCGATTTCTTCGAGTCGCTGTTCGGCGGCCGCCGCGGTGGCGCGCGTCAGCGCGGCCCGACGGCCGGCGGCGACCACCATGCCAAGGTGCTGATCGACCTGGAAGACTCCTACCGGGGCGCCGAGCGCAGCATCTCGTTGCGCATGCCGGCCGCCGGCGGGGATGG
>JBDTCA010000068.1:0-3236 GCA_039923815.1 Caldimonas sp.
ATGCCTTTTGCCCGTGCCGCCACGCTGATCGCCGCTGCTGCCCTGGTGATCGCAAGCGCCGGCAGCCGGGCACAGAGCAGCGACACCGCTGAGACGACGCCGGCCCCGGCCGCTCCCGCCACCGACGAATCGCCTGCCGCCAGGCCAGCGCCGAGCGCGACCGGCGGCAAGACCGAACTCTCGCCGGTGCTGATCACCGGCAGCCGTCTCGACGACGTCCAGCAGCGCCGCAACTCGACGGCCTCGAAGATCATCGTCGGCCGCGACGAGATCGACCGCTTCGGCGACTCGACCCTCGGCGACGTGCTCAGGCGACTGCCGGGCGTCACGATCCAGGGCCGGCCCGGCCGCGGTGGCGCCATCCGGATGCGCGGCCTCGGCAGTGGCTACATGCAGATCCTGCTCGACGGCGAGCGCGTGCCGCCGGGCTTCTCGCTGGACTCGCTCAGCCCAGACCAGATCGAGCGCATCGAGATCCTGCGGGCGCCCACCGCCGAGACCGGCGCGCGCGCGATTGCCGGCACCATCAACATCGTGACGCGGGGCGGCTACTCGAAGCGGGTCAACGACGTCAAGCTGACCACGGGCTACGAGAACGGCAGCGTCCTGCCTTCGGCCTCGTGGACGTGCAACTTCACGGCCGGCGCGTTCATCGTCAACTACTCGATCAGCGCCTTTCGATACAGCCGCGACAACAGCGGCACGACGACGACCGTCGACCGCCGGCTCGACGACGGCACCGTCACGCTGGCCCAGGAAGACGACGGCAGCGTGCGCGTGCGCGGCGGCGGCCTGCATGCGACGGGCCGGATCCAGTGGCGACCCGAAGGCGGCGCGGACTCGGTGACGCTGACGCCGATCCTCGTCGTCAACCGCTTCGGCTCGCACCGCGAGGGCCACCTCTCGCAAGGCGTGGGCGCGATCCCGGCACCGTACGACGAGGCCTCGACCGACGGCAGCAGCCGCACCTCGCTGGCGCGTCTCAACGGCGAGTGGACGCATCGGTTCGGCGCCGGCGGCCGCATGGAGTGGCGCGGCGGCATCGGCCAGTCGCGCTCGCCGTCCCAGAGCTTTCGCAGCGAGACCACCGGCGGCGTGCCGACGCGGACGCTCGACGACCGCAGCGACTCGCGCGACACCAGCTTCAGGACCAGCGGCAAGTGGGTGGCGACGGTCTTCGAGGAGCACAGCCTCGTCACCGGCATCGAGACCGAATCGAACCGCCGCGCCGATGTCCGGACCACGGTGCAGCAGCCGGATCCGATCGTGTCGGCGTTCGGCGACAACCTGAGTGCGTCGTCATTGCGCTTCGCGGCCTACGCGCAGGACGAATGGACGGTGACGCCGGAGTGGTCGGCGCACGCCGGCCTGCGCTGGGAAGGCATCCGCACTCGCGGAAGCGTCGGCGCAGGCCAGGCCGATGCCAGCAACCGCAGCAGCGTCTGGTCGCCGCTGCTTCATGCCGTCTGGAAGCCCGACCCGAAGAGTCGCGACCAGGTCCGCATCAGCCTGACGCGGAGCTATCGCTCGCCAACGCTGACGAACCTGATCGCGCGGCCGAGCTTCAACACGCGCTATCCGGTCGACGGCCCGAACACACCGACGCAAGCCGATCGCGCCGGCAATCCGAACCTCAAGCCGGAGCTCGCGACCGGCGTCGACATCGCGATCGAACGCTATCTGCCGGGCAGCGGCATCCTCAGCGCCAACCTGTTCCGCCGCGACATCACCCATTACATGCGCAGCGTCACCGGCCTCGAGACGGTGTCGTATTCGAGCGTGCCCCGCTATGTATCGCGCGTGCAGAACGTGGGCGACGCGGTGACGCAAGGGCTCGAGCTCGAAGCGAAGTTTCGTGCGAGCGACCTCTGGCCAGCGGCGCCGAAGGTCGACGTGCGGGCCAACGCGAGTTTCTTCGCCTCGCGCGTCAGGGGCGTGCCCGGCCCCGACAACCGCCTCGACCAGCAGCCCGATGCCACCGCCAACGTCGGCGCCGACTACCGCTTCGGCGGCCTGCCGCTGACCCTCGGCGGCAACCTCAACTGGACGCCCGGCTACACGACGCGGCTGTCGGACGTGCAGACCGCGTCGATCGGCAGGAAGTTCGTCGTCGATGCATACGCGCTGTGGGTCTTCAACCCGGCGCTGCAGGCGCGCCTGAGCCTGAGCAACCTCGATGCGCGCGACTACGTCTACGGCAGCGCCGTCGACGGCCCCGACGTTCGCGGCGTCGCCGTGCGCGAGAGCGCGCAGACGACGCAACCGAGCTTCGTCAACGTCCAGTTGCGGCTCGAGATGAAGCTCTGACGGCGCACGAAAAGCCGCGCCAGCACCCGCTGCCGCGTTCAACCCCTCGAACAGGAATCGATCCCCTAAACTCCGCGCCGCTCGCGCCGCTCGGTGCTTGAGGAGCCCGCCATGAAGTTTGTCGCCACGCTCGCCGCGTCCCTGGTCTTCGCTGCCACGCCTGCCCTCGCGCAGTCGAAGCCCGATATCCGCATCGCCCACGTCTACAGCAAGACCGGTCCGCTCGAGGCCTACGGCAAGCAGACCTCGACGGGCTTCATGATGGGTCTCGATTACGCCACTGGCGGCACGATGACCGTGGCCGGCAGGAAGCTCGTCGTCATCGAGAAGGACGACCAGGGCAAGCCCGACATCGGCAAGAGCCTGCTCGCCGCAGCCTATGGCGACGACAAGGCCGACATCGCCGTCGGCCCGACGTCCTCGGGCGTGGCACTGGCGATGCTGCCGGTCGCCGAGGAGTACAAGAAGATCCTGCTCGTCGAGCCGGCCGTGGCCGATGCCATCACCGGCGAGAAGTGGAACCGCTACATCTTCCGCACCGGCCGCAACAGCTCGCAGGACGCGATCTCGAACGCCGCCACGGTCGACGCGGAAGGCACCTCGGTGGCCATGCTGGCGCAGGACTACGCTTTCGGCCGCGACGGCGTCAAGGCCTTCAAGGAGGCACTGAAGAAGGCCAAGGTCGTGCATGAGGAGTACCTGCCGCAGAACACGTCGGACTTCACCGCTGGCCTGCAGCGCATCGTCGATGCCTTGAAGGACAAGCCGGGCAAGAAGATGATCGCCGTGATCTGGGCCGGTGCCACGCCGCCTTACGGCGCGCTGGCCGCGCTCGACCTGCAGAAGCGCTACGGCATCGGCGTGACCAGCGGTGGCAACATCCTGCCGGCCATGGTCGCGTACAAGCAGTTCCCCGGCATGGAAGGCGC
>JBDTCA010000069.1:0-10487 GCA_039923815.1 Caldimonas sp.
GAAGGCGCTCGACCCGACTACTGGCGCATGGCGCGCGCGTTGTTCGCGGCCGGCTTTCGCGCCGGCGACCTCGTCCACAACAGCTTCAGCTATCACTTCACGCCGGCCGGCTCGATGATGGAAAGCAGCGCCCAGGCGATCGGCTGCACGGTCTTTCCGGCCGGCATCGGCCAGACCGAGCAACAGCTCCAGGCCATGGCGCACCTCCGCCCCGATGCCTATGTCGGCACGCCGAGCTTCCTCAAGCTGCTGCTCGACAAGGCCGACGAGAGCGGCGTCGCCCTGCCGTCGCTGACCAAGGCATCGGTCGGTGGCGAGGCGTTTCCGGCCGCGCTGCAAGACTGGCTCCACGGCCGCGGCGTCGAGGCATACCAGAGCTACGGCACCGCCGATCTCGGCCTCGTTGCCTATGAAACGCCGGCCCGCGAAGGTCTGGTGCTCGACGAGTCGGTGATCGTCGAGATCGTGCGGCCCGGCACCGGTGAGCCCGTGCCCGACGGCGAAGTCGGCGAGGTCGTCGTGACGACGCTCAACCCCGACTACCCGCTGATCCGCTTCGGCACCGGCGATCTCTCGGCGGTGCTGCCCGGGTCGTGCCCGACCGGACGCACCAACCAGCGCATCCGCGGCTGGCTCGGCCGGGCCGACCAGTCGGTCAAGGTCCGCGGCATGTTCGTGCACCCGTCGCAGGTGGCCGAGATCGCGCGGCGGCATCCCGAGTTCGGCCGGACCCGCCTCGTCGTCGAAGGCGAGCTCGCTGACGACCGCATGACCTTGCACGCCGAGGTGGCTGGCAGCCCCGAAGGCCTGGCCGAGCGCGCGGCGCAGTCGATCCGCGACATCACCAAACTCCGCGGAGCCGTCGTGCTGTGCGAGCCAGCGTCGCTGCCGAACGACGGCAAGGTGATCGACGACCGGCGGGCCCACCGCTGACCGTGGCCTGCCGTCATCGCGGTGGCGGCAAGCCACCCTGACGGACTCAGCCGGCTCGCGCGCCGAGCGACCGATCGTCGACGGAGTTGAACTGCGCCTCGACGTTCGAGGGCAGCAGCTGGATGGACGCGCGCAGGCCGTCGACCTCGTTCATGAGCGCCTGCTCGACTTCACCGCGCAGCGCCGCGGCCCGCCCGAGCGTCCATGTCGACGGCACATGCATGTGCATGTCGAGAAAGCGACGGCGACCGGCCCGTCGCGTCACCCTGTCGTCGAAGCGGACGGCGGCGTCGGCAAAGCGGGCGAGCGTGGCGTCGATACGGGCCTGGACTTCCGGCTCGAGCGCCTTGTCCATGAGCCCGTCGATCGAGAGGAAGACGACGCGCGCCCCTTCGCGCACGATGTTGGCAGCGACGGCGATCGCGATCAAAGGGTCGAGCCAGAGCCAGCCGGTGAGCGTGACCAGCACGAGACCGACGACGACGCCGGCGGAGGTCCAGACGTCGGCGTAGAGATGGCGGGCGTCGGCCTCGAGCACGATCGAACGGTGCTGGCGCGAGGCGGCCATCATCTTCCAGGCGAGCAGGCCGTTGAGCACGGAGCTGAACACCGTCAGCGCGATGCCGATGCCAACCCCTTCGATCGGCTGCGGGTGCATGAAACGACCGAGTGCCGCCCAGACGATCGCGATCGCGGCCGCCGCGATGAGCAGGCCCTCGAAGGCACTGGCGAAATATTCGGCCTTGGTATGGCCGAACGGGTGATCGTCGTCGGCCGGCCGCTCCGCGATCGTCACCATGGCCAGCGCGAACAGCGCTGACGCGAGGTTGACGAAGGACTCCATCGCGTCGGAGAGCAGACCGACCGAGCCGGTGACCCACCATGCCAACGTCTTCATGACGATCGCCACGACGGCCGTCGCGACCGACAGCCGCAGCAAGGTCCTGACCTGCACGGGAAGGCCTCGGCCCGCTACGCCGGAACCGGCGTCGAGCGCAGGGTCACGCGCGCGAACCTGCGCTTGCCGACCTGCACGACGAAGCAGCCCGCCGGCAGCTTCAAGCCCCGGTCGGAGATCACGGCGCCGTCGACGCGGACGCCGCCGCCGTCGACCAGCCTCAGGGCCTCGCTTGTCGAAGGTGCGAGCCGGGCCCGTTTCAGCACGGCGCCGATGCCGAGCGGCGCGCCGTCGAGCGCGACCTCCTCGATGTCGTCGGGAATGCCGCCGGCAGCACGACGGTCGAAGTCGATCTCGCCGGCGTCGGCTGCCGCGACACCGTGGAAGCGTGCCGTGATTTCCTTGGCCAGCATCACCTTGGCGTCGCGTGGATTGCGGCCGGCGTCGGTATCGGCGTGGAGGACGGCAATTTCAGCCTCGCTGCGAAAGCTGAGCAGCTCGAAATAGCGCCACATCAGGACGTCGCTGATCGACATCAGCTTGGCGAACATGTCGTTGGCAGGCTCGGTCAGCGTCACCGTGTTGCCCTTCGACTTCGACATCTTCTCGACGCCATCGAGGCCTTCGAGCAGCGGCATCGTCATGATGCATTGCGGCTCTTGCCCGTATTCCACCTGCAGGCTGCGGCCGACGAGCAGGTTGAACTTCTGGTCGGTGCCGCCCAGTTCGAGGTCGGAGCGCAGGGCGACCGAGTCGTAGCCCTGCATCAGCGGATACAGGAACTCGTGCACGCTGATCGGCGTGCCGGCCCTGAAGCGCTTGCTGAAATCATCGCGCTCCATCATTCGGGCGACCGTGTAGCGGGCTGCCAGACCGATGATGCCGCGAGCCCCGAGAGGGTCGCTCCACTCCGAGTTGTAGCGAATTTCTGTTTTGGCCGGGTCCAGCACGAGGCTCGCCTGAGCGTAATAAGTCCGCGCGTTGGCCTCGATCTGCTCTCGGGTGAGGGGCGGCCGGGTGACATTTCGACCCGATGGGTCACCGATCATCGAGGTGAAGTCCCCGATCAGGAACACGACCGTGTGGCCCAGGTCCTGCAGATCCCGCATCTTGTTGAGAACGACCGTATGGCCCAGATGGATGTCGGGCGCGGTGGGATCCAGACCGAGCTTGATCCGCAGCGGTGTGCCGGTTGCCTCGGCGCGTGCAAGCTTCGTCAGCCACTCGGCCTCGGGCAGCAACTCTGCGCATCGACGTTTCGAAATCGCAAGCGCCCGCTTGACGCCTTCGGTTACATGGGGTTGCGTCGGTTGCGCGGGCAGCTCGGTAAAGGCAGACATTGCGAGGGCTGATCGAGGCTGGCGCACCGAGGAGGGACGCTATACTGACGGCGCGGTGTCCTACAGCATGGATGTGGCACCGCCCTACGAGGCCGGCTCAGCCCACGATTCTAGTGGGCTCGCCGGCGCCGACGATCCACTGACGCGTGAGCTGCCCCAGGCGAGCGCCGACCGACCCGAGCAACGTTGCTCCGCCGACATTGAAATCGATCGCCTCTCTTGATCTCGCCTGGGCCTATGCCTCGGCTCATGCCGCCAGCCTCGCCTCCCGCTATCCGAAGGCGCTCGCCGCCACGGTTTCGCTGGGGCTGGCTGGTTTTGCGGCCACCGCATTCGGCGTGGCGCCGATGGTCCCGGACGCGTCGGACCTGCCCAAACGTACGGTCGTCGAGTCGGTCATCACGTCCGACCTCGGTGCCCAGCTCGACGCATTGGCCGGGCAGGAAATGGTGCTGTTCCGCAATGAGATCACCCGCGGCAGCGATACCGCCGACTCCCTGCTCTCCCGCCTCAACGTCACTGACGCCATGGCCAGCGCCTTCCTTCGCAGCGACCCCGTCGCGCGAAAGTTGCTCGAGGGCCGCGCCGGCAAGCACGTCCAGGTCCGCACTGACGCGTCGGGACGGATGGTCGAGCTCGTCGCCCGCTATGCGGCTCCCGGCGACGACAAGCTTCCGACCCAGTTCACGCGCCTTCGCATCGAGCGCGTCGGCGGCAAGCTGGTCGCCCGTTCGGTGCTGGCTCCACTCGCGTCGCAGCCGCTGATGGCGAGCGGGACCATCCGCTCCTCTCTTTTCGCGGCCACCGACGAAGCGAACATTCCCGACTCGATCGCGACGCAGATCGCCGAAATCTTCGCCACCGACATCGATTTCCGCCACGAGTTGCGCAAGGGAGCGACCTTCTCCGTCGTCTACGAAGCGCTGAGCGCCGATGGCGAAGCCATTACCTGGGGCCCCGGCGGCGGTCGTGTCCTGGCGGCCGAGTTCGTCAACCAGAAGCAGACCTTTTCGGCCATGTGGTGGAAGGACGGCAACTCCAAGGGCGCCTACTTCGGCCTCGACGGGCAAAGCAAGCAGCGTTCGTTCCTGGCCAGCCCGCTCGAGTTCTCGCGCGTCACGTCGGGCTTCGCGATGCGCATGCATCCGATCCTGAACACCTGGAAGCAGCACAACGGCGTCGACTACGGCGCCCCGACAGGTACGCCGGTTCGCACCATCGGCGACGGTGTCGTCGAGTTCGCAGGCTGGCAGAACGGCTACGGCAACGTCATCCACATCAAGCACAGCAACGATCGATCCACGGTCTATGCACACCTGAGCCAGATCGATGTCGTGAAGGGCCAGCACGTGGATCAAGGCACGACGATCGGCGCGGTCGGGATGACAGGCTGGGCAACCGGTCCGCACCTGCACTTCGAGGTAAAGATCGACGGGGTCCAGCAGGATCCGCTTCTGGTGGCCCAGTCGTCAGACGCAGTGGTGATCTCGCCGGCCGCCAAGGCGCGCTTTGCTCAGGTCTCGCAAAACGTTCGCAGCCAGCTCGGCGTCGCCGAGACACTCAGCCGGGCGCCTCTGCTCGGCGAATAGATTCTCGGTGCGGTGAGCACCGTGTTCGTCGGCCTGATGTCGGGCACATCGCTCGACGGCATCGATGCCGTCGCCGCCGACTTCGGGGACGACCCCACTGGCACCCGTGTCCACGTCCTCGCACATGCTCGGCAGGCCTTCGCGGCACCGCTGAAAGCGGAGCTGCTCGCGCTCAACTGCTCGGCGGGTGACGAAATCCATCGCTCGGCGCTCGCGGCGAATGCCCTGGCGCGCAACTACGCCGAGCTGGTCGCCACCGTGATTGAACGCGCAGGCTTGGGTCGGGGAGACGTGACTGCCGTTGGTTGCCATGGCCAGACCGTCCGTCATCGACCCGGCGAGTTCGATGGCACGGGTTACACAGTGCAGCTGAATGCGCCGGCATTGCTCGCCGAACTGAGCGGCATCGACGTCGTCGCCGACTTTCGCAGCCGCGACGTCGCCGCCGGTGGCCAGGGCGCACCGCTCGTACCGGCCTTCCATCGCGCCATGTTCGGTCGCGACGGCGCGAGCTCGGCCGTCCTCAACCTCGGCGGCATCGCTAACCTCACCTGCATCGACACCGACGGTTTCACGCTCGGCTTTGACTGCGGCCCCGCCAACGCGCTGCTCGACCTGTGGTGTGCCTCGTCAACCGGCCGGCCTTACGACGACGGCGGCGCCTGGGGCGCTACCGGCCAAGTCGATGCCGGCCTGCTTGCCAGACTGCTCGCCGAAACCTACTTCGCGCGACCCCCGCCCAAGAGCACCGGGCGCGACCTGTTCGATCACCACTGGCTCGACGCGTGCCTTCACGACAGCGGCGCCACGGGCCGTTTGCAACCGGAGGACGTGCAATCCACGCTGGCGGAGCTCACGGCTGTCACCTGCGCCGACGCGTGCCGTCGTTATGCCGGCAGCGCCACCGAGCTGGTCGTCTGTGGCGGCGGCGCCTTCAACGTCGATGTGATGTGCCGGCTGCGCAGGCTTCTGTCGCCCATGGTGGTGATCGACAGCAGCCAGCGCGGTCTACCACCCGAACAAGTCGAAGCAACGGCCTTCGCCTGGCTGGCTCGTGCCTTCCTGACACGCCGGCCGGGCAACATTGCATCCGTGACCGGAGCGATCGGGCCACGCGTGCTCGGCGCGTTCTATCCGGCTTGACGGTCCGCGGCCGTTCGGGACATGAAAAAGCCGCCCGGAGGCGGCCTTTGCATCACCCGGCAAGTTCGGTCAGGCAGTGAAGCTTGATCCACAGCCGCAAGTCGTGGTCGCGTTCGGATTCTTGATCACGAACTGGGCACCCTGAAGATCATCCTTGTAGTCGATCTCGGCACCCGCCAGGTATTGAAGGCTCATGGCGTCGATCAGGAGGGTGACACCGTTCTTGGCCATCGACGTGTCATCGTCGTTGACGATCTCGTCGAAAGTGAAGCCGTACTGGAAGCCGGAGCACCCGCCCCCCTGCACGAAGACGCGCAATTTCAGATCCGGGTTGCCTTCCTCGTCGACGAGCTCGCGCACCTTGTTGGCCGCACTGTCGGTGAAGACCAACGGCGGAGGCGGCGCGTCCATTTCCGGACCGTCGGCGATGTGTTCGGCAACTGCACTCATGCAACGCTCCTCGAAATTGCGAAAGCCGATTATCCGCGAATCATGCGGCGTCCTCGACGATGTCCTTCGCAAATGCGGCAGGGACTGTAGAAATACAAGGGCCGCCCTGAGGCGGCCCTGGAATGAGCCGAGAGCGATCAGCGTTTGCTGAACTGCTTCCTGCGGCGCGCGCCATGAAGTCCGACCTTCTTGCGTTCGACTTCGCGGGCGTCCCGCGTCACGAAGCCGGCGCGGCTCAGATCGGGTTTGAGCGCCATGTCGTAGTCCATGAGCGCACGCGTGATGCCGTGACGGATCGCCCCGGCTTGACCGGTTTCCCCGCCGCCGTGGACATTGACCTTGACGTCGAAGGCCGCGTCGTTGGAGGTCAGCACGAGCGGCTGGCGAACAACCATGATCGAAGTCTGGCGGCCGAAGTATTCCTCGACCGGCTTGCCATTCACGAGGATCTGGCCGCTGCCCTTCTTCATGAAGACGCGAGCGACCGACGACTTGCGACGGCCGGTTCCGTAGTTCCAGTTTCCGATCATTTCGCAGCGTCCTGAAAGAGCTCGAGTTTCTTGGGCTGCTGTGCGGTGTGCGGGTGCGTGTCGCCCGCATAGACCTTCAGCTTCTTGATCATCGCGTAGCCGAGCGGGCCCTTGGGGAGCATGCCTTTGACGGCCTTCTCGATGGCTCGACCCGGATGGCGGGCCTGCATGTCCTTGAAGTTGATGCCGTGGATGCCGCCCGGATAGCCGGAGTGGCGGTAGTAGATCTTGTCGATCGCCTTGTTGCCGGTGACGCGGATCTTGGCGGCATTGACGATGACGATGAAGTCACCCGTATCGACGTGAGGCGTATAGATCGGCTTGTGCTTTCCACGCAGGCGGAGGGCGACTTCACTGGCCACCCTGCCCAAGACCTTGTCGGTCGCGTCGATCACAAACCAGTCATGCGTCACTTCGGCGGGTTTTGCGCTGAAGGTTTTCATGGGGGTTCTGCTAACGAGTCTCGCCAGTGCATTTGCAAGTGCCCTGCGATCGGCCACGCTTCAAACGGCGGGCTCTCTGCGGACAATCATGCTCGCGTTGCCGTGTAGGCAACCTTTTCGCCGAGACAATTCGCGAAAAGCCTTCGACTATATCAGCATGCGTTTCAGTCACCCTCTGAAGTCATGGTGCAGTGCAACAATCGGGAGCGCGCTCTAGAGCAACGTTCTACACTCCGGGTTAACCCTGATTCTTGCCAATGAACATGACTTCCCCAGACCCTGCGACGCTGACCCCGCCACCTGAAGGGCAGCGTGCCGCCTGGTCGTGGGTCCCGGTCCGCTCCCTGAGCCCGCGCCATCGGGTACGCATCACCGCACATCTTCTTGCCCTGGACGAGCGCTCACGCTATCTGCGCTTCGGCTACGCCGCCAACGATGCCCAGATCTCGCGTTATGTCGACACGCTCGACTTCGAGCACGATGAGGTCTTCGGCATCTTCAACCGTCGACTCGAGCTGATCGCCATGGCTCATCTTGCGCATCGTGCAGTCGACGCCAGCGACCGCAGGGAGATGTCTGAATTCGGGGTTTCAGTGCTTCCGAAGGCGCGACGACGCGGCTTCGGTGCCCGCCTGTTCGAACATGCCATGCTGCATGCCCGCAACCGTGGTGTGGCATCGATCTTCATTCACGCGCTGAGCGAGAACACGGCGATGCTCAAGATCGCCCGCCACGCCGGCGCGACCGTCAAGCGTGACGGTTCCGAGTCGGAAGCCTGGCTGCAGCTTCCGCCCGACACCCTCGGCTCGCACCTCGACCAGCTCGTCGGAGAACGCGTTGCGGAGCTCGACTACCGGTTGAAGTTCCAGGCCAAACGAGTCGAGGGCCTGTTTCGCCCGCACCGCGAATCGGAGGTCGAGCGCGACTCGCGCATCGACGCCTGACACGCCTGCCGTTGGCATCGCCGACGGCATCGCACCTCGAGACGCCGCCGCGAACGCGGGATGGCGCTCTGCGTCGAGCCGCCGCTAGTATCCAAGACCGGCAGCGTGCCCGCGCAGCCCTACCGCCTGGAGTCGACGGCCCGCCCATGAACCTCTTTCCGTGGATCGCCGCAACGGCAGTGCTTTCCCTGCTGACCGTCGTGGTGCTCGGCTCGATGCTGTTCGCGCGCAGGCAGCCCCGTGTGCTGCCCCTGCCGATCGAATGGGGACTCTCGGCGAGGCCGGTGTTCAGCAGCGATGAGCGCCGCGTCTACAAACTGCTCCGGGACGCGCTGCCGCATCACATCGTTCTGTCGAAGTTGCCGCTCGTGCGCTTCTCGCAGCCGGGCGACCCCGGCGAGGTTCGCTTCTGGTACGAGCTTCTCGGCGCCATCAACGTGACCTTCGCCATCTGCAGCGCGAACGGCCGGGTCCTTGCGGCGGTCGACCTCGATACCGACCGCGGCAATTCGCGCCGCGTTCTGCAGATCAAGCAGTCGGTGCTCGGCGCCTGCCGGATTCGCTACCTTCGCTGCCCGGTCGACAACCTGCCGACGGCAGCCGAGTTGCAGCTGCTGGTGCCGAGCAGCACGGCGGCGACGGCACGGGGGCCGATGGCAGCGACGCCGCCGGCACGCGACCTTGACGAGGCACGCGACTCGCTGGCGTCGACGGTGGCGACCCGGCGCGCGCAGCGCAGCGCGCTCTGGCAGGATTCCTCCCTGTTCCAGGATTCCTTCTTCGCACCCGACAGCCGTCAGGACAGCCTGGGAGCGGGCGACTACGCGAGCCCGAGCAGTGCGCCGGTCGCGCGGATGGTTCCGCCACGGGCCCGCAGCGGTCACGGCCGCGGCCGCCGGGACGACGAGCGCGACGACATCGGCGCCGTCGTTGTCGACAACCTGACGCCATCGGCGTCGCGGTCGCATCACTGATCGCCCCGCATCCGCGAGCAGCGGGCTCGACAGGCAACCTGACCCGCCGCGTCACGACGCCGCGACAGCGCCTTACGCCGAGCTGACTCCTGGCGTCGCCCTCGACGCGCTCGATGGCGTCGGTCTGTTCGGCGACGGTCGGCTGATCCAGCTCAACTCGTACGAGAACCGCGTCTTCCAGGTTTTTCTCGAGGACGGCCGCGCCGTCGTGGCCAAGTTCTATCGACCGGGTCGATGGAGCGATGCCCAGATTCTCGAGGAGCACGCCTTCACGGCCGAGCTCGCTGCCAACGAAATCCCGGTCGCGGCGCCGCTGTCGCTGGCACGCGACGATCGGTCGCCCCACGCCGCATCCGTCGATATCGCCGGGCCGACGCTCGCCACCGTGAACCTCGGCGATGGCGCTGCCTATCGCTTCGGCGTCGCGGCGCGGCAGGCCGGACGAGCGCCCGAGCTGGAAGATCCCGAAGTGCTGCGCTGGCTCGGTCGCTACATCGGTCGCATGCACTCGGTCGGCGCCGTTGCGCCGTTCGCGCATCGCCTCACCATCGACGTCGCGACCTATGGCGACACCAGCCGCCGCTTCCTGATCGAGCAGCGGCTCGTCACCGACGACGTCTCCGAGCGCTGGAGCAGCCTGGCAACGGAAGCGCTCGACGCCTGCCGAAGTGCGTTCGCGGCCACCAGCGCGCGTGCCCTGCGGCTGCACGGCGACTGTCATCCCGGCAACGTGCTGTGGACCGAAGCCGGCCCGCACTTCGTCGACTTCGACGACGCCGTCACCGGACCCGCGGTGCAGGACCTGTGGATGCTGATGTCGGGCGACCGCGGCGCCATGACGCGCCAGCTGCTCGACATCCTCGAGGGCTACGAAGCCTTCATGTCGTTCGACTGGCGCGAGCTCCGCCTCGTCGAGCCGCTGCGCACCTTGCGCATGCTCCATCACAGCGCCTGGATCGCTCGCCGCTGGAGCGACCCGGCCTTCCCGATCGCCTTCCCGTGGTTCGCCAGCCCGGCCTACTGGGCCGACCAGTGCACGCGCCTCGGCGAGCAACTCCTGGCGATGGCCGAGCCACCGCTGGGCAGCCCGGGCTGAGACGGGGCTGCGGAAGCGCCCGCGATCAGGCCAGCAGCAGCGCGTTGACCCGCTTCACGTAGGCCGCCGGGTCGTCGAGCTGGCCACCTTCGGCGAGCATGGCCTGGTCGAAAAGGATGTTGGCGAGCAAGTCGAAGTGCTCGCTGG